>CAOKUK010000075.1 GCA_948472595.1 uncultured Eubacterium sp. | reverse complement strand
GTCATCCTGCCCAAGGACTGCCAAATCCTCTATATCAACGATTCCAAGAAGCTAAGCGAGAAGAAGAGGGAAGAACTCTATGCAGCCATTTTGGAGCAGGCGGTCGCTGTGGGCGTGGGGATTGTGGAGCCTGAGCGGATTGATGAAATCAATATCCTGCAGGCTGATTTTGAAGCGATGCGGATGGCTATTCAAAATCTGCCTGTAGTACCCGATATATTACTAAATGATGCGGTGAGGATCCCTCAGGTGGGTATCCCCCAAGTGCCGATTGTGCATGGGGATGCGAAGAGCATTTCCATCGGGGCGGCAAGCATTGTCGCAAAAGTGACCAGGGATCGAATAATGGTGGAGTATGATAAGGAGATGCCGGAATATGGCTTTGCGAAGCACAAAGGATATGGGACGAAGGAACATATCGCAGCCATAGAAAAGCATGGCTTGTCAGCTATCCACAGGAGGAGCTTTGTGAAGGGGATAAAGCTCCCGTAAGTGAAAACCTGGCGCAGCGGAAGAATTTTGCGGAAGGAAGGCGTGGAAGGCATGTCATTTGTAGATGGGATTTTTCAATATCAGGCGAATACGGCTTCAAATACAAATACGTTGAACCAGGTAAAAGGGGCGGGGCGTACGCTGCCCATCCAGGGGCAGGAATTAGTCCCGGGAAAGGTGTTTGAGGGGACGGTCACAGAGATGAAGAATGGGCAGGTGACCCTAGGGCTGAGCGATGGGAAGACCATCTCTGCCAGGATGGAACAGGGGGTGAGCCTTGTGAAGAGCCAGCCGATGCTCTTTGAGGTGAAGGCCAATACAGGAGACCAGATTTCCATCCGCCCGGTGATGCTGGAAAGCGCACAGAACCCTACGCTGATGAAGGCGTTAGAGGCGGCTGGGCTGAAGGCAAACCCCAGGAACCTCTCTATGGTAAACCAGATGATGATGGAACAGCTTCCCATTGATAAGAACAGCCTCATGCAGATGGCTCGGGCGGCGGGGAATTTCCCCCAGGCAGATATGCAGACGCTGGTGCAGATGCAGAAGCTGGGGTTTACGGTTGACGAAAACACATTGAACCAGTTCCAGAATTATAAACATGGGCAGCAGGCAATGCTGCCGGATATGCTTTCCCTGATGGAAGGGCTGGCAGATTTGCCGGAGCAGGCCTATGGGAAAGAAGGGATTGGCGCAGGCTCCGGCGTCCTTGAAAATATTATGCTGAACACAGACGGGCAGCCGGCAGCAGGCCAGGGGCAAGCTGCCGGGGCTGGCCAGGTGTTAGGGTTCCAGCAGCAATTATTGGAGATCCTGCTGGGAGAGAGTCCCTCCGCCCAAGGAGCGGACGCCTTCCTGCAGGGCGGGGAAGGGCAGGCACAAGGCGCAGTGATAGATCCGGGGTTTGCCGGGCAGGCGGGAGAGGCCAGCCAAGGAAGCCAGTCAGGAGGCGCAGTGATAGATTTGGGGCTTGCCGGGCAGGCGGGAGAGGCCAGTCAAGGAAGCCAGTCAGGAGGCGCAGTGATAGATTCGGGGCTTGCCGGGCAGGCGGGAGAGGCCAGCCAAGGCTTCCAGGCAGCTGGGGTGCAGGATTCGGGAGCAGCTGTTCGGGCGGGAGAGGCAGGCCAAGGCTTCCAGGCAGCCGGGGTACAGGGCTCAGGGGAGGGCGTCCAGGCGGGAGAGGCCAGCCCAAGCAGCCAGGCAGCCGAGGTGCAGGATTCAGGGGCATCCAGCCAAAACCCCATTGACAAAGTGTTGGATCAAGGACAGCAGGCGAATTTGACGAAGATGTTACAGGAATTTTCCGGGGCAAGGGAGAATGGGCAGCTCTTTTTGGACGGCAGATTGAATTCCAGCCTTACTGCCGGGGAATTGCTGCAGCAGATTATGGGTTCCGTGAAACAGACAGAGAACCCAGATGGCGGCATGCTGAAGAAATTGTTTTTTTCCAAAGAATACAAAGGGTTGCTGAAACAGGCCATAGCAGACCAATGGCTGCTGTCCCCGGAACGCCTGAAAGAGGAAGGGGCGGTTAAGGAACTGTACCAGCGGATGTCCAGGCAATTAGAACAGATTCAGCAGGCGCTGTCCCAGACCGGGAAGGATGGGGCCGCCTTAGGCAAGACCGCCCAATCCCTCCAGAGCAATATAGAATTTATGAATCAGCTGAACCAGGCCTATGCCTATGCGCAGCTGCCGCTGAAGCTGCGCAACCAGAATGCCCACAGCGACTTATATGTCTATACCAATAAGAAGAGCCTGCGCGACAAGGGCGGGGAACTCAGCGCCCTTCTCCATCTGGATTTGGACCATCTGGGTTCCACGGATATTTTTGTGAAGATGAAGGGGAAAGCCGTACAGACCGAATTTTATCTTGAGAATGAAAGCTCTTACCGTCTGGTTTCCAGCTTTACAGGGCAGTTGGTGGAGAAGCTGCAGAAAAAAGGCTACCAATGCGAAGTAAAGGTGGAAAATCGTCCGAAACAGCAGGATTTTGTGGAAGATTTCCTGGAACATGACAAGCCGGCCGGGAAGCTGCACCGTTATTCTTTTGATGTAAAGGCATAAATGGGCGGGGAATTTATCTTGAGAAGGAGCAGGGTTTATGGAGAAAGCATTTTATAAGAACACAAAAGAGCCTGTCACCATGGATCCCAAAGCGGGAGAAAAAGAGAAGACCGCCGTTGCCATTGCCTACAATCCTGGCGAGGCAGCCCCCAAAATCATCGCCACCGGAAAGGGCTACCTGGCGGAGAAAATCATTGAGAAAGCCAAGGAAGAGAATATCCCCTTCTACCGTGACAATAAGCTTGCAAAGACGCTTTCCAAGCTGGAAATCGGGGATATGATCCCGCCGGAACTCTATGACGTGGTGGCGGAAATCCTGGTCTTCGTAGACGATATGGAGCACCTGAGAGGGAAATTAGGCACATAAGGGATAGGGAGCGTATGTTAAGCATCAGCGGCTTATAGGATAGAGGAGGGGTTAATTGGCAGGGCAAGGGAATGCGAACCGCAGGAAAGGGGCTTTCTGGGAACAGAAGGCGGCAGAATACCTGCAGGAAAAGGGGTACCAAATCGTAGGGAAGAATTTCCACAGTTATTATGGGGAGATAGACCTCATTGCCAGGCAGGGGAAATACCTGGTGTTCGTGGAAGTGAAATACCGCAGGGAGGGCGCTGCTGTGCACCCATTGGAATCCATCGGCTGGGCAAAGCAGCGCCGTATCTGCAAGACAGCGGCTTACTACTGCCTGCGCCATAATTACCCGGAAGGCACGCCTTGCCGTTTTGATATCATCGGGATTTTGGGCGATGCATTTTTCCATATTGAGGATGCATTTCCGTATTCGTGAAATCCCAATTGTCTGGACAGGGGGTTGCTGCGGGAAAGCGGTGAAGGAGAATGTGAAAAAATGGTAGAGTACCGATACTATGAGATGCCCCAGGGCCTTCCGGCTTTGACACTGACAGGAGAAGGCTGGGAAATTGTCTATGGGGCGGATGAGATGCATTTCCATAATTATTTGGAAATTGGGATTTGTTATTATGGGGAAGGCAATATTGTGTTGGAAGACCGGGAGTTCCCATACCATGCTGGGACAATCACATTTATTCCGCCGAATATCCCTCACCATACAGAGCCTGCGCCGGAAGAGATGGAGAAAATCCAGAAATGGGAATTGGCATTTGGGATTCTTCGAATATTACGATTTCTGGCAGGGGGATTTTTGATGGGCAGGGAACCTATAATTATGCGGTTGCGGATAAGGCGGATGCCTGGCGGTCCTGCCATCAGGGCGGCTGTATGCTTCTGCATTCCCAGGATATCACCCTGAACGATACCTATGTCCGGGATGTGAAGCAATGGAATTACGAGTGCCATACGGTGGAGGGCATCCAATACAATAATATTAAGGGACTGTCCCCCTACCAGCATTCCTGGGTAGACGGCCTTGATTTGACCAGTGGGAAAAATGTGACGGTCAATGGCTCCTTTACCTTGGGGAATGACGACACCTTTGCTTCTGGGCATTATAATCCAAGCGATGGGTTCCCTCAGTCGCGAAAGGATTTCGCAGAGGCGCTGAAGGATAAAGACGGCAGCGTGGATACATCCGCTTTGGGACTGAGCGAGGAATACTTGAACCTGGCGGCAGCGGCAGGTGTTTACAACCATGACAGGCTGGAGTGGGATACCGATGATTCAGAGAATATTGTGCTGAATAACAGCCTGGGCTGGACGCCCTGCGCCAATTCCATCCGTTTGGGGCATAGCACCAGATGGAAGAAGAACCCGGACGGGTCTTTGGGCAGTTTCCAGTTAAAGAGTTATCGGTTTCATAATTTTAATTCTGTGTTGGTAGAGGGATATACTTCCAACAGCGGAGGCGGGGATGCCATCCGGGTTCAGAATGGAAACCTGCACAGTACCCCTAATTATGAATCATTGGTGTTTGAGAACTGTTCCTTTGCAGGGAACCATGGGGCTAACGCCGTAGTTCCAATCAATGGCTATATAGCAGATTATAATCCGGATGAGGTTCAATTGAAAAACTGCTGGTTCAAGGATCCGTCCAAGGCTTTCTGGTTTTCGAATGCCAAGAAGCTATTGTTAGAGGATATTTACCTGGATGGGAAATTGGTGACTTATTCCAGCCAGATGTTGGACTTGAGGATTGAAGACAATATAGGGGAGATGGTATTTACGGCAGCGGGTCAGCCAGTGGCTGAAAACCACCTGCCTGTATTCACAGAGCCAACGGGTGAAATCCTGGCATATGGTAAGAAACCGATTGCCTTTTTTGTGAAGGCAGAGGATGAGGATCCTGGGGATGTGGTTACTTATGGCGATGCGGACTTGGCAGAGACGCCTGGCGCATCCTTTGACAAAGAGACGGGGAAATTCAGCTGGACCCCTGGAGAAGAGATGGCAGGGAACAGCTATAAAGTCATATTTACAGCTTATGACCGCTCTGGCCACATGGTAAGCCATGCCGTGACGATTCGGGTGGCATTATCAGGGGGCGTGGAGGAGCGTTTTCCAGTGGCGGAGGACGCCCATGTGCAGAGTTGGGGAAGTGAGAATACCAAAAATTATGGCAATGAGATTTTCCTGACTATGAAACTTGCAGGCGACGGCCTGTTGGGGGAGGTTGGAAAGCCTGGTGATGGGAAGCTGGTTTTCCTCAAATTTGACCTGTCAAAGCTGAAAGAGAAACAAGGGAAATTCCAGAAGGCATACCTTTCCCTGGCCTATGTGGCATGCAGGAGCAATCCGGGCGATAATACAGAAAACCGGCTGAAAGCGGCTGCCGTAGACGACAGCAGCTGGAAAGAGGGGGAGATAACCTGGGATAATAAGCCTGCCTTTACCGTTGCGGGAGAAGGGGAGATGGAGGTTTCCCAGCCCTATCAATTAGGCAGCGTATATCAGGATAAGCCAGGCGCAGGCTTCTCCGTAGATGGCACCCAAATACGGACGGATATTACTGGCTTTGTCAGAGAGGCATTAGAAGCCGGTAAAGACTCCTTGACGTTGGCAGTCAATGGCTCAAATGATGTGGAACATTATTTTGTAAGCAAGGAAGGCGCAATGGGCACGGATGGCAATGGCGCAGGCAAATACAGCAATGCGACAGAAGATATGGCGCCCTCTATTGTACTGGTTCTGCCTCAGGAGCCAATGATTACAGGCCCAGAAGGCATCTGCCTGCAAGAGGGTTATGCGGCGGCAGAGACAGGGAACTTTACGATTCTTGGCATGGAGGATCCGGTTGTGTCCTTGTCTGGGAATACTGGGGGAGGGAAAATCACCTGGGACAATGCCACGAATCAGCTGAGGATTGCAGAGGGTCTGGAAAAAGGAACCTATGCAGTGACCCTTACGGCAACTGGGGACGGCGGAAAAAGCAGCAGCTGTGTTTTCACGCTGACTGTTGCCGAAGACGTGAAGAAAGAACTCCGCACCTTGTACCAGGCCAAGAAAGATATGGCACAGGGAAGGCATACGGCTGCCAGTTGGGAGCGTTTCAGAGATGCCCTGGCGGCAGCGGGGCATGTGCTGGAACAGCCGGACGCTACTGCGCAGCAGGCGCAGGAGGCCGTTAGCAGGCTGACGGCAGCGGAAAGCGGGTTGATAACTTTAGAGGCTGTGCAGCAGGAAGCCCTGAAGGATTATGCATTGGAAGAAGGCAGCCAGACTTGCTATACGGCAGAGAGTTGGGATGCTTATTGGGCGGCATACCAGACAGCAAAGAATTTACCATCTGGATTTGCTGAATCGCAGTTGGAAGAAGCGGTAAACGCACTGCAGAAGGCATACCAAGGATTGGAAAAATCGAGGCCGGAGCCGCCTGTGAAGGTGGAAAAAGTAACGGTTACCGGCAGCATCCAGAAGATAGCAAAGGGAAAGAGGGTAAGGCTTCAGGCAGCCGTTGCGCCTGCAAATGCAGAGAATAAAGACATTGTTTGGGAATCCTCAGACAGGGATGTGGCTGCGGTAGACAGTAAGGGGCTGGTGACAGCAAAGGCAAAAGGAAAGGCGACCATCCGGGCAAGAGCCAAGGATGGCTCCCAGGCAAGGGGAAGCTACCGGATTACAGTTGTGGACGGCGCCGTAAAGAAGATTGCATTAAAAAGCGGCATCAAGAAGCTTGCGGCCGGGAAGAAAGCAACCGTCCGCGCAGCGATTTCCGTAATAGGGAAAGACGCCAATAAAACATTGGCTTGGTCTTCTTCAAACAGCAAATATGCCTCCGTCAATGCTAAGGGCATAGTGACAGCCAAGAGGGCAGGAGCCGGGAAGACAGTGACCATTGTGGCAAAAGCCACAGACGGGAGCGGAAAGAAGGCTTCCATAAAAGTGAAAATCCTAAAAGATTCCGTTAGCAAGATTACCTTAAAATGCGGAAAGAAGGCTCTAAAGGCAGGCGAGAAAGCTTCTGTCAAAGCCACAGTGAAAGTTACAGGCAAGACAGCCAATAAAACGCTGAAGTGGAGCGTTTCCAACAAGAAATATGCGTCTGTCAATGCGAAAGGTGTGGTGACAGCCAAGAAAGCGGGAAAAGGAAAGTCGGTTACGGTTTCCGCCCAAGCGACAGATGGAAGCGGGAAGAAGGGGAAGATAAAGATTAAAATCAAATAAGTGAGCGGGCAAAGCCTGTCAGCCAGAAGCAAAGAGCACTGGCTGGCAGGCTTTTGTATTAGGAGGAAATCCATGATTCGTGCATCGTAATGGAATTGCCGAATAAGATAGATTCTTCTTTCTGATTAGAGGGTAGTTATTTGCAGATAGTTGTGGTACACTATAAAGAGGCATGGCGCCAGGCCTTGTCCCAGATTGGGAAAGAGGGGGCTGCGTTCCCATATATTTAAACGGTATGGATGAGGGAGATTGTGCGTATGATTACAAGAGAGATTGCGAAAAATGGCTTAAAGGGCAGGAGGCGTATGTCCCTTCTCCTTATTTTTGTGCTTATCTTTACGTTCCTGTTCCTTGTCGCAGCGCTCCTGCTAGAGTCCAGCATGAGCCAGACAAAACTGTCCCAAAGGCAGAAGCTGTATGGGAAATGGCATGCGGCCTATCTGGGGGCGGATGAGGATATGCGCAGCCGCCTTCTGGAGGAGCCGGCGGTAAGTGAGTCCGCTGTATCGGAAATATTGGGAAAGGACACCCGGGCGGGCACGGTAGGCAGCTTCCAGCCGGCTTTGGCAGAATTAGGGGAGCTGCATCTGGTGCAGGGAAGCTTCCCTAAGGCTCCCAACGAAGTATTGATAGAATCCCATGTGGCAGACGCATTGGGGCTGAACGAACCCATAGGCTCCAAGCTGAACCTCACAATCTGCAATTCTCTGGTTCGGGAGAACATGGAAGAATATGTCTATGAGAAAATATTAGAGCGCCAGAGCAAATGGAGCTATTATATGGAATCCTATGCCAGGCGCCAAGTCCTGGATAAGGAGTATGTGGAGGATGCAACGCTGACTCTGGAGAGCAGGTATTGTTACTTTCCGGAGGTGTCTGATTATTCCACCCCAAAGGATATTGAGGAAAATGGCCTGCTCTATGAGCAGGATTTAACGTATGCCAGAAAGTATGTCGTCTGCGGCGTCATAGATTCTTATTCTGCTTTTTGGGATACGGGAACGTTTCCTGTGGCAAATGTGTTTCTTTCGGAATCCGGCGCCGAAGAGGTGAAGGAAGCGGTGCGCCGGACGAAATTAAAGGATTTGGCGGCATATGAGTTTCCTTCGAATCTGTTCTGCGCCTCAAAGAGCCTGGAAGAAGGGCTGTTCCAAGCCCTGTCTGGGGAATATGGAAGGGACGGCGCTCCTTTCCGGCGGAATGCATATGCCTACCCAGAAGTGTCCGGCAGCATGGAGGAGCAGCTGACCCTTTTGGTGGTGGAGGTGATTTTTGTGATAGCCTTCTGCGCCGTCCTGCAGATTTTCCTGACACAAATGAGGCAGAGAGCGCGAAAAATTGCCTTGCTGAAATCCATTGGCGCCACCAGCGGGCAAATTTGCCGGATTATGCTCTGGGAGGGAGCCTATTTGCTCTTGTGCAGCCTGCCGATTGGGGTTGTGTGCGGTTTTGGGGCAGGCTATGGGGCAGTCCTCTTTTTGAACCGCTATGGTGGAATGGAGCTTTCTTTTCACTGGGGTTTGGGCATGGTGCTCTGGGGAATCGGCGCTGGGTGCCTGGCTCTTTTTGCAGGAATGGCAATCCCTATGGCGCGGGCTGTGCGCCTGCCATTGATAGGGGATATCAGCGTAAGGAACCGGCCCTCAGGGAGGATTGCCCGTAAGAGAAGGCCTTTCAGCTGCGGCCGGAAAAGGCTTACCTTCCAGCGGATTTCCAGGGCTCATCGGAGGATTAATCAGAAGACGTCCATGCTGACAGGCGCCATTGCCGCCGTTACGGCAGTTATCCTGCTGTCTTGCCTCTACTTGGGGTATGCGGCCTTTGGCACATACCGCACCCAAGTGGTGGAGGCCAACCGACCCAGCTTTGTCCTAAGCGCGCCCCACGGTTACAAATCCCATGCTATCAAGGTGCTGAAAGAGCAGATCGAAGAGGAGGTTCCCGGAGCCCAAACGGCTTCTTACCAAAATATCAACAAAATATACCTCCAGCATGAGAAGCTGGGGGAAAGCCCGCTGATACAGTCTTATCAGGAATTGCTGCCACCGGAGCGGTATGGGGAATTTATCGGCGCAAAGCCTTCCCCCCAGCAGATGATGCGGGGCTGCCAGGAGGATTTGAGCATGGTGCTGGGCAGCATCCGCACCACTTTGTATGCGATTGAGACGTCTGGAAGCCTTTTTGAGCAGATAAAGGGGATGGTGGCGGCTGGCAGCCTGGAGCAGAATGCTTTTATCCGGGGAGAGAGCGTGGTGCTGGCCATTCCTATGTACTGCAGGATAGGCCGGGGCGCTTTGGGGCAGGGTGAAATCCCAGAGCAGGTGACGGACAAGGAGATGTTCTCTTACGTGCTGACGGAAAGGGGTGGCTATGAGCTGTCTTACGAGAAGCGGCGGGAAGGCCGCTTCCAAAAGGAGACCACCATCCAGCCAGGGGATAAGGTGCAGATTTCCAGAATGGAAGAGGTTGTGATGGCTTCCAAGCCCCCAATCCGTTACATTACCGTGGAGGCGGAGGTGTCGGGCATTATATATTACACCCCGAAGGAGCGTCCGTATCCTTTCTTTGCGAATGAGGATGGGTACACGGTTCTGGCGTCTAGCGGATTCCTGTCGAAATTTTCCCCAGAAGCGCTGCAGAACCCCGCATTGGTAGGCGCAGACCAGCAGGGCGGGGAGGGGCAGTTTGCCTTTCACCTCTCCCAGTGCCCGACCATGTACGGGGAAACCCATGTGAACGTTTATACAAAAGAGGGGGCGAATGCCATAGAGAGCGCAGCCAGGGTCATCAAGGCCGGGAAAAGTTATGGCATGGAATTCACCAATTATAACGAAGAGAATTGGAACCTGTATTTTAGCGCCTGGAATACGGCGGCGGTCTTGGGGATGCTGAGCGCCACTTCCCTGATGATTGCCCTGATGATTTTATGGAACATCCATCTGTCTGCCTTTGAGCAGGAGCGTCCCCGGATTGGGGTACTGCAGGCTCTTGGCGTGACGAATGGGGAGTTTATCCGAAATCAGCTGTTTTTGGGCGTCAGAGGCGGCGCTGCAGCCCTTGCCGCAGCCCATCTGGTATTGGCAGGGGCTTTGCTGTTGGCGCAGGGAACGGACTGGGAGCTGTACCAGTATCCCTGGGCGCTGCACTTGGCGCTGTGCGCTGTGTATTTCCTGGCCATTATCGCCATAAGCTGCGGCGCCTATTTCCGTCTGCGGCGGT
>CAOKUK010000074.1 GCA_948472595.1 uncultured Eubacterium sp. | reverse complement strand
TACTGTCGGTTTTGGATTCTCACCAAATCATGCCTTGCGGCTCACGGACTTGCCCGCTGTGGGGTATCACCGTCGGTCGGGAATTCTTAAAAAAGTCACCCTGCCCTGAAGACCATTATTCACCTATGCGACTATTCTACCCCAATCCATTAGGGATGTCAATAGGGAAATTAATTCTGCAGCTTCATGGTAAGCTGTATCCGTTTTTTCTGCAAATCCACGCTCAGGACCTTTACTTCCACGATGTCTCCCACGCTGACTGCTTCTAAGGGGTGCTTGATGTAGCGTTCGGACATTTGGGAAATGTGCACCAGCCCGTCCTGGTGGACGCCGATGTCCACGAATGCGCCGAAGTCTATGACGTTGCGCACGGTGCCTTTGAGGATCATGCCAGGGGTGAGGTCCTTCATTTCCAGCACGTCCGTGCGCAGGATGGGCTTGGGCATCTCGTCCCTGGGGTCCCTGGCGGGCTTTTCCAGCTCCGCTACGATATCCCGCAAAGTAAGCTCCCCGATATTAAGCTCTTCTGCCAATCTCTGGTAATTGGATATTTTCCTGGAAATTCCGGAAAGCTTGCCGCCTCGGATGTCCTTGGGACTGCAGCCTAAGGTGTCTAAGAGCTTAAGGGCTGCGCTGTAGCTTTCCGGGTGGACGCTGGTGCCGTCTAAGGGGTTCTCCCCATCTAAGATGCGCATAAAGCCGGCGCACTGCTCATAGGCCTTGGGGCCTAATTTTGCCACCTTCAGCAATTGGGCGCGGGTTTGGAAGCGCCCGTTTTCTTCCCGGTAGGCCACGATGTTTTTGGCGATAGTCTTGGTGATGCCGGAAATATACCCGAGCAGGGAGGCGGAAGCCGTGTTCAGGTCAACGCCCACCTTATTTACGCAGTCCTCCACCACGCCGCTTAAGGCGCCGCTCAGCTTCTTCTGGTTCATGTCGTGCTGGTACTGGCCGACGCCGATGGATTTGGGGTCAATCTTCACTAGCTCTGCCAAAGGGTCTTGCAGGCGCCTTGCGATGGATGCGGCGCTCCTCTGGCCCACGTCAAAGTTGGGGAATTCCTCCGTGGCCAGCTTGCTGGCGGAATAGACGGAGGCGCCGGCTTCGTTGACAATCACGTACTGCACGGGCTGCGGGATTTCCCTTAAAAGGTCTACGATGACTGTCTCGGATTCCCGGGAGGCCGTGCCGTTCCCAACGGAGATTAGGGAAATGTTGTATTTCTGGATAAGCTTTTTTAGAGTGGCCTTGGAGGCCTCCACTTTATTCTGGGGTGCGGTGGGGTAGATGACGGTGGTGTCTAAGACCTTCCCGGTTGGGTCTACCACGGCCAGCTTGCAGCCGGTGCGGAAAGCGGGGTCCCAGCCCAGCACCACTTTTCCGGCAATGGGGGGCTGCATCAGCAGCTGCTCTAAATTCTTCCCAAATATGCGGATGGCGCCGTCCTCTGCCCGCTCTGTCAGCTCATTGCGGATTTCCCGCTCGATGGCCGGGGCGATTAGGCGCTTGTAGCTGTCCTCAATGGCGGCCTCAAGGGCGGGCTTGGTGTGCGGGTTGTCCCGGGTGATGACTTTTTTCTCCAGGTATTGGATGATTTGCTCCGTGGGGGCTTCCACCTTCACGGTCAGGATTTTTTCAGCCTCTCCCCGGTTCAGAGCCAGGATGCGGTAGCCTGCCAGCTTGGCCAGGCTGTCTTCGAAATCATAGTACATTTCGTAGACGGAATCTGCCTCTGGGTCTTTGGCGGCGGAGAGGATTTTGCCCATGCGCATGGTGCGCTCCCGGATGTATTTGCGGTAGTGGGCGTTGTCGGAAATGATTTCCGCTATGATATCCAAGGCTCCGGCAATGGCTTCCTCTGCGGACTCCACGCCTTTTTCGCTGTCTAGGAAGGGAGCGGCTTCCTGCTCTAAGCTCTGCCCCGCCATCTGCAGCAGGATGGTGTTGGCCAGCGGCTCTAAGCCCTTTTCTTTGGCGATGGTGGCGCGGGTGCGGCGCTTTGGCCGGTAGGGGCGGTACAAATCCTCCACAGCCACCAGGGTGTCGGCGGCCAGGATTTGGCGGCGCAGCTCTTCCGTCAGCTTGCCTTGCTCCTCAATGGTGGAAAGCACCTGTTCCTTCTTCTCTTCCAAGCTCCGCAGGTAATTCAGGCGCTCAAAAAGGTTGCGGAGCACTTCATCGTTTAATGCCCCTGTGGCTTCCTTTCGGTAGCGGGAGATAAAGGGGATGGTGTTCCCTTCATCGATCAGTGTTACGGTAGCCTCTGCCTGCTGCTTTCGTATGTTCAGTTCTTCCGCCAGTCTTGCAATGATATCCATAAATTTTCTCCTTTAAACCATCATGTTTTCTTCTGTTTATTGTAGCGGATTCTGCTTCTCCTGTCAATTTTAAGAAAGGCAGGAAAGCATTGACAATCCTGGCGGAAAAGGTATATGATTATGGCAGGCTTGGTTTTGCGGGAGGTGTGCAGGATGGATGAGAGATGGAGCCAACCTTATATAGAAAAGCGTTCCGCCGGGATGGCGGTGGCCTCCCTCGTGATGGGGATTGTGGGGATTGCCTTAAGCTGCTGCATTTATCCGGCGTTTGTCTTCGGATCTTTGGCGGTTATTTTCGCCCTGCTTTCCAGGGGCGGGGAGAGGAAGACTGGCGGATATGGGCAGGCAGGGCTGATTTTGGGGATTCTCGCCTTGGTGTGCGGCTTGCTGTTCCTGATTTATGGGATTCTTGCCATATATGCCGAGTTTGGCGGCTTTGAGGAGTATTTAAGGTATATGGAGGAATTGATGCAGGGGTTTGGGAATTCGGATTCCGGCATGTCCTATCCAGAGCCTTATTCGAATCCCTATGTAGATCCCTATTCTTTTTTTGAGGGGTTTTAGGCGGGGCAGATGGTTAAAACGCCGTTGGGACTTGAGATGCCCAGCGGCGTTTTTGCGCAAAATTCTGGTATTTCTGTTTCTTAGGGGTTTCCTTGGGGCTTTTCCTGCACATCCATGTCCAGAAGCCTCTTTACTGCCTTTTGCATCTCGGGGTGGAGCCGATAGTGGATGATTAGCTTCCGCTCCTCTTCGGATAGAGCCAGGCCGTCCATGGAGTCCGTGTAGCCGAACGTGCCGAGGATGTTGTCGATATGGTATATTTTACACAGGACTAGCAGGGTATCCGCATCTGGCTGTGTCTGTCCGCTTTCCCAGCCATAGACTGTCTTGGGGGCTACAGGGAGATTGTAGCTTTTTAGCTTTAGTACGATGTCGCTGACAGAGTAGTGGTTTAATTTTCGGTATGCCTTCAAAACACGGGAAATATTTGGATTTTTCATTGTCTCACCTCTATTCCATCATATCCTACACCGAAATAAGCGTCAACAAATTCAAAACAATTCCCTGAAATTGGGAAAACAACATATTGAAATTCCATTGGAAAGAGAATATAATAGAGGAAAAGCAGTTACGATTCATGACTTGTGAAAACAGGATTCTGGCGCAAGGGGCGATATTCCGTAGATGCTGGAAGGGAAGGAACGGTATGAGGGAGCAGGCGAAGAAGTGGTTGGCAGAACAGTTGGAGGAAAATCGGATTTCAGCGGAGTGCCTTGCGGATGTACTGGGGATTCCGGCAAAGCGGCTGTGCGTGGGTTCGGGGGAGATGATGGAGGCGGATGACCTTCTGCGTATTTGCGCCTTTCTCTGCATCCGTCCGGAGAGCATCCCCATGCAAAGTTTTGAATCGCCTTCTTAGGAGTATCGTGCCGCAAGGCCCGTCTTTTTGTTTCTGTCTAAATGCAGCCATCGTCTTGCATTTCTTTTTTCCACAACGCCCACCATACAATGAATGAAAGAATTTATCAAAAAAAGATGCAACATTTCAGGGCATTCTGGTATCTTGTGTTTTGTAGCGTTCCGAAATGGCCAAATTGGAATGCTGCGGTTTCTCGAAAGAGAACTTAAGGGGAAGGCGCCGGACGCAGGCGCGCAGCTAGCTGTGGGGAACTTTGGGGAGGGAGATGGGAAAGGAGATGGAGGTTATGAGGTTTGGAAAAGGGAAGAACATACTGGCGCTGGCAATCGCTTGCCTGTGCGTGGCGGGGGCGGCTGCAGTTTCAGGGAAATCAGTGGATGCGAAGGCTATAAAGCCCCCTTCTGAGAGCAGGATTTCGAAATCGAGCTTGACTCTGTACCCCAATATGACGGCGCAGCTTAAGGTGACGGGCGTAGGGGAGAAGGTGAAGTGGAGTTCTACAGACCCTAAGATTGTCTCTATTTTAGGGGCGAAAGGGAAGCGCCAAAAGACGGTGACAATTCGGACGAAGAATAAGACGGGCGCCTGCAGGATTAAGGCCAAGGTGAAAGGGAAGACCTACACTTGCAAGGTGACGGTGAAGAAAGACAGCAAAGTATCCAGGGTGAAGCTTGTGAAGGTGAAGAAATCCTCTGACAAGGTGGAGGTGAAGGTGAAAATCTGCAACAGAAGCGGAAAGGTGAATTGGTATGGGCATTCTTATACAGTGGATCGATTCGTGGACGGCAGCTGGAAGCGGGTGGGGCCTTTGGATATTGCGTTTACAGCGGAAGCGATTCGCATTCCGGCACATTCTACTATGGATCAGACTTATGTGGTGAGCGGCGGGTTCCTGGAAAATAAGCTTGGCAAAGGGGTTTACCGTTTAGGGGTCAATGTCACAGGGATGAAGTATGTATATGCCCTTTTCAATTTATAAGAATGAGACGGCAATATAGGGCAATAGCCAGAGGCGGGGAAAGGAGAGTTTTGGAATGAAGAAAAATTATTATAAGGCCATGGCGGCAGCCATTGCATTGGGGCTTGCAGTGCCGCCAAGCGTAAGCTTTGCGGCAGGGATGGAACCCGGGCAAATGGCGGATGCAGATTTCCATGCAAATAGCCTGAATATAGAGGTTGGCGAAGAAGATGCCATTGACGCAGGCTGGGACGAAACAGAGGACGCCAGCGGAGGCTGGGAGGAAGGAGAGAGAGAAGACGCCAGCGGGGACTGGGATGAAGGAGAGAGAGGAGATGAAGAGGAAGATTGGGATAATGAAGAAACGGAAGATACAAATGGGGATTGGGACGATGGGGGAGTAGAAGATACAGAGGAAGACTGGGAGGAAGACGAGAGCTGGGAGGAAGACGAGGACTGGGACGATGGAGGGGTGGAAGATACAGAGGAAGACTGGGAGGAAGACGAGGACTGGGAGGAAGATTGGGAGGAAGACGAGGACTGGAATGAGGAAGATTGGGAGGAAGATGAGATAGGGGATACAGACGAAGATTGGGATGAGGATGATTGGAATGAGGATTGTGAGGAAGACTGGGATTGTGTCTGTGATAATTGCGAAGGGAATACAGACAATTCTGTGGTTTCCAAGCATATAGAAGAGGAAAGCGTTGTATACAATCCGGGGGTAGTGCCGTCAGAGGCTGTGCCTGATGCGCCAGACGCCATGCCGGAATCTGTGCCTGATGTTGCAGACGCTATCCCAGAGGCGGCTGCGGCAATGCCGGCAGCCGATACAGCCCAAGGGAATGCAACAGGGCAGAAAGGCCATGCGATTGGGCGCAAAGCTTCCGCCGCCCAGAGAATGGCTCAGGCTGAGTATGCAGAATCCCGGGATGACGCCCTGGCTGGGGTATACCGGACGGATGGGCACATTGAAATTTACGCTGGCGCATCCCAGGGTAAATCTGTCCTTGCTGAGGCAGGGGAAGACGCTAAGCTGTACTGCTATGGGTATTTTACGATAAAAGACGGCGAAGAATGGCTGTATGTGCAATATTTCCAGGATGGCGCTGCCCATACGGGGTTTTGCAAAGGGAGTCAGGTGAGGAAAGGATAAGGAGAGAGAATATCGTAGGGGAAGGTTGGAATTAGTAAGAGGATAGGGACATGGCGGGTAGATTTCTGCTGTAGGCAGTGTGGACGTTTTCAGGGAGGCAATGATGGCGTTTGGGAAGGGCTAGGGCGATTATAAAGGGTACCGTAGCATTCCTGGGGGATTTGCCTGGTGAGGGCGTGCTGCCTGCAGCAAAAGATTGCCTGCCTGTACATGTCTGTAATGGGCTTACTCTGCCGTGGCGCGCTCTTCGCGGATATGCTCTAAGCCTTGGTCAATAATCGTAAGCACGTGGGAATCCAGAAGGGAATAGTAGATGGTCTTGCCCTCCCGGCGGTTCTTAACCAAGCGGTTTTGCTTTAGGATGCTGAGCTGATGGGAAATGGCGCTCTGGGACATGCCAATCTCTTCGGCAATATCATAGACACATTTTTCCTTGTCCACCAAGGCATACATAATCTGAAGCCGGGTGGGGGTTCCGAATATCTTGAACAGTTCTGCTAATTCTTCGAATTCTTTTTGGTTCATGAAAAGTCCTTTTCTTTGTGCCGGTTGTAGGGTGTATCGCTTGCTTTGGCTCTATTTATTTTTGCATTATACCATACATCGCTGCCATGCACAACAATTTTCTTGACAGGCAGAATGGCTGGTGGTAGAATCTTGATAACAGTTTTAGTTAATATGAGGTTCGTGAATATGGGGAAGCTGCAGCATGAATGGGGAAGGATGGGTGCTGCGGCTTTTCTGTTATTTTGGGAGAATCCATTTGGGAAGGATGGGGCGATGATGGGCAGGAAGATACTGTTAGTGGCAATCAATGCAAAATACATACATTCCAACCTTGCCGTGTACAGCTTAAAGGCTTATGCGCAGGAATACCAAGGGCAGATTCAGATTGCGGAGTATACGATTAACCATCGGGTTCCGTATATTTTGCAGGAAATTTACAAACAGAAGCCGGATGTGCTCTGCTTTTCCTGCTATATTTGGAATATCCGGTATGTGCGGGAGCTGATTGTGGAAATCCATAAGCTGCTTCCCCATGTGCCCATTTGGGCAGGGGGGCCGGAGGTTTCCTATGAGCCGGAGCGGTTTTTGCAGGAGCGCCCTATGGTGGAGGGTCTTATGCTGGGGGAGGGGGAGGCGACTTTCCGGGAGCTATGCGGGCATTACCTGGGGCAGGAAGGGACAGGGTCAGTGCTTCAGATAGCAGGCCTGCTGGTCAAAGACGGCCAAGGAGGCTTTGTGCGGACGCCCCCAAGGCCGCCGCTTCCCATGGACGACCTTCCTTTTTGCTATGGCAGCCTGGAGGATTTTGAGAACCGGATCATTTATTATGAGACAAGCCGGGGCTGCCCATTTTCCTGCAGCTATTGCCTGTCCTCCATTGAAAAAGGGCTGCGCCTGCGCTCCCTTTCCCTGGTAAAGGAGGAGCTTCAGTTCTTCCTGGATCGCTGCGTCCCGCAGGTGAAATTCGTGGACCGCACGTTTAACTGCAGCCATACGCATGCGATGGCGGTTTGGCAGTATTTAAAAGACCACGATAACGGCGTCACGAATTTTCATTTTGAGATTTCCGGGGATTTGCTGACAGAGGAAGAGCTTGCCCTGCTGTCTTCCCTTCGTCCCGGGCTGGCGCAGTTAGAGATTGGAGTCCAATCCACCTATGCGCCTACTATCCGAGAAATACGCCGCACCATGGATTTGGCTCGCCTGGAAGCGGCTTCTCTGCGTATCCGGCAGGCAGGGAACATCCACCAGCACCTGGATTTGATTGCGGGCTTGCCCATGGAGGGGATTGCTGATTTTGCAGAGTCCTTTCGGCAGGTATATGGATGGAAGCCCCAGCAGCTGCAGCTGGGCTTTTTGAAGGCGCTGAAAGGCTCTTACCTGTATAGGCATAAAGAGGAGTATGGGCTGGTGTGCCAGGAGCAGCCGCCTTATGAGGTGCTGGCGACGAAATGGCTGTCCTATGAGGAGCTTTTGGACATAAAGCTGGTGGAAGAGATGCTGGAGGCGTATTACAACAGCGGCCAGTTTGCGATGACGCTGAAGGTGCTGGAGCTTGTCTATGAGAACCCATTTTACCTGTTCTTGGAATTGGGGAAATTCTATGAGCGCAAAGGCCTTTTGGCTGTGAGCCATTCCCGCCTGGGCAGGTGTGAAATCCTGCTGGATTTCGCAGAAGAACGGGACAGATTCCATCTGGAGCTGTACCAAGAAGCCCTCACTTTTGACCTCTACAGCCGGGAAAATATGAAGACGCGCCCAAGCTGGGCGCCTTGCCTTGCAGAATTTAGGCAAGAGACAAGAAAATACTGCAAAAAGGGGAAGCTGTCCCATCTAGAGCCATTCTGGCACGATATGGGAATGGTTTGGGAATCCACGACACTGAAATCATATCCCCAGAAAATGCCAGAAAGGCAGTTTTGGCTTTTCTCTTATGAGGAACGAGACCCCTTGACCAAGCAGGCCAAAGCGGCGAAAGTAAGGAGGAACTTATGAAAAAAAGAACCAAAGAAATCCTGGCGCGCCTGGATGAGGCTTATGGCACGGACTACCGCTGTTATTTGAACCATGACAGCCCATGGCAGCTTCTGATTGCCGTAATCCTAAGCGCCCAGTGCACAGATGCCAGGGTCAATATCGTGACCAAAGATTTATTCCAGAAATACAGCACCTTGGAGGCTTTTGCCGGCGCCGACATCGAGGAGATGGAGCAGGACATCCGCTCCATCGGCTTTTACCGCAACAAGGCTCGCAATATTATCCAGTGCGCCAGGAAGCTGGTGGAGGAGTATGGCGGGGAGGTTCCAAGGGACTTAGAGGAGCTTACCTCCCTTCCCGGCGTAGGCCGCAAGACTGCGAACGTAATCCGGGGAAATGTCTATCATGAGCCCAGCGTTGTGGTGGACACCCATGTGAAGCGGATTTCCAAGCGCCTGGGACTGACCCAGGAAGATGATCCGGTGAAGGTGGAGTTCGACCTGATGAAGGCTTTGCCCAAGGATCACTGGATCCTTTACAATATCCAAATTATAACCCTTGGAAGGAGCATCTGCACAGCCAGAAGCCCCAGATGCAGCGAGTGCTTTTTGAGTGATTTATGCAAGGCAGAGGATAAGAAGAAATAGCCTGCGCATGTATGATATAGAGGGAGGGAAAGCTATGCTGGAGGATTATGTGGTAGTGGATTTGGAGATGACAGGATTAAGCGCCAAGATGGACCGTATCCTAGAGATAGGCGCAGTCAAAGTGGAAGGCGGCATGGAGGCGGAGGCCTTTCATCGCATGGTGAACCCCCATATGGAGATTCCAGCGGAAATCACAGCCCTGACAGGGATTACCAGTGGGATGGCGTCCGAAGGCTGCGAAGCTGCCGAGGCGGTGAGGGATTTTGTGGATTTTTCCCAAGGCCTCCCATTCATTGGCCATAATATACGCTTCGACTACAGCTTCTTAAAGCAGGCGGCTCTAAACTTCGGCATCCCCTTAGACAGGGAGTGCTTAGACACCCTGAAGCTGTCCCGCAAATTTTTGGCGGAGGCAGAGAAAAAGACATTGGATTACCTTTGCGTCTATTTGGGCATCCACAGAAAAAAGAACCACCGCGCCTTAGAAGACGCTAAAGCAACGAATGAATTGTTCCGATATTTACAGGAGAAATTTGGCGGGGAGAACCCCTCTGCCTTTCTGCCGGCGCCATTGCAGTGCAAGCTGAAAAAGCAGGGGCCTGCCAGCCCCAGGCAGATTAAGCGCTTAAAGGAGCTGGCCGCCTACCATGGCATAGCCCTTGCGGCAGAGGCAGAGTCCCTGACAAAGAATGAGGCCTCCCGCATGACAGACAAAATCTTGGCGGCTTATGGGAAAGCGCCGGCGTCTGCCCCCTAAGCCATTTGCTCCAACATGGAGAGGATAGGCTGCTTCATCAAGGAATTTAATTGATTGGCGTACCCCTTCATTTCCTGGATTTTGCCGCTTTCCCCTTCCTGCTGGTACAGCTCTGCTAAGAGCTTGTAGGTGGCCTTGATGTCGCTCCCAATCTCCACGGCGAAGGATAAAACTGCAATGGCTTCTTTGGGGTGGGAGAGCTCTGCCAGGCGGTGCCCCCAAGAATTGAGGGTTCGGGCCAGCAGCGTGAAGTTCTGGTCGCACTGGGTGAGGGCTGGCAGGTTGGCGGCTCCATACTGCAGCTTCAGGTCTGTATTGCTGATTCCGGTCAGGTTCAGGATTTTCTTGTCTCGAAGATCCAAGACCTGGGACTCGCACTGGCTCAAGAAATCATCCGGGAATAAGGCGAAGGGGAGGCTTACCCCTGTGAAGTCCACATAGTCCAGATGGGAGATATCCTGCTTGCGGGTGGCGTTTGCTTCATTTTCCCGCTGCCAAAAGGCCCTTTCCGCATCCTCCCCCGCCCGGTCGGCTCGGCTGCGCTTGATGGCGAACACGCCCAGGAGGATGATAAACCAAAATAAAACGATAGGGAACATAACCGTCACATTCCTTTCTGAAA
>CAOKUK010000073.1 GCA_948472595.1 uncultured Eubacterium sp. | reverse complement strand
AAGATGATTTATTTTGACAATGCGGCCACGACATTGCGAAAGCCGCCCGAGGTGGCGAAGGCCGTGGCGGAAGCGATGGGTTCCATGGGAAATGCCGGGAGGGGAGGGCATGGTGCGGCTTTGGGCAGCGCCCGGATGGTATTTGAAGCCCGTAGGGCGCTGGCGGGCTTTTTCCACGCCGAGAGCCCCAGGCAGATTGCATTTACAGCTAACTCCACCGAAAGCCTGAACATCGCCATCAAAGGGACGCTTCAGCCGGGGGATCATGTGGTCACGACGGCGTTGGAGCACAATTCCGTGCTGCGCCCCTTGTATGAGATGGAAAAAATGGGCGTGTCCCTGACCATCCTGCCAAGCGACGCCAAAGGGCGGGTGGAAATCCAGGACTTTGCAGGGGCAATGAGGGAGAATACAAAGGCCATTGTCTGTACCCATGGCTCAAATTTAACGGGGAACTTGGTGGACATTGCCGAGGTGGGGGCGGTCGCCCGCGCCCATAAGGCGCTGTTTTGCGTGGACGCTTCCCAGACGGCGGGCGTATTTCCCATTGATGTGCAGGAAATGAAGATTGACATCCTCTGCTTTACGGGGCATAAAAGCCTGTTGGGGCCTCAGGGGACAGGGGGCATTTATGTGAGGGAAGGGGTTTCGGTGCGCCCTTTAAAATCCGGCGGGAGCGGCGTTTGGAGCTACCAAAAGGCGCATCCTTCCCAGATGCCGGAGGCCTTGGAGGCAGGCACCTTGAACAACCATGGCATAGCCGGGCTCCATGCGGCCATCCTTTACCTGGAGGAAGTAGGGCTAGACGCCATACGGCAAAAGGAACTGGGGTTGATGGAGCGTTTCCGGAAGGGGATAAAGGATATCCCGGGGATTCAAATATATGGGGACTTTGAGGCAAAGGAGCGGTGCCCTATCGTGGCGTGGAACCTGGGGGATTATGGCTCCTCAGAGGTGAGCGATGAGCTGTTCCAGTCTTATGGGATTGCCACCAGGCCCGGAGCCCATTGCGCGCCGCTGATGCACCAAGCGTTTGGGACCGTGGAGCAGGGAGCGGTGCGCTGCAGCTTTTCCCATTACAATACGGCCAAAGAGGTGGATTTTGCAATAGCCGCCGTGAGGGAATTGGCCAAGGAAACGGAAGGCAGTTAATGTGCCGGATAGGTGACGATTCAGCTGATTGAGGCACTGATAGAGAGAAGGAGGCAGAAGATGGAGAGAAAAACAGTAGACGCAAGGGGGCTGGCCTGCCCCCTGCCCGTAGTAAAAGCCAAGGAAGCGGTAAAGGGGTTTCAGCAGGAGGGCATACTAACCGTTTTCGTAGACAAGGAGATTGCCGTGCAGAACTTGCAGAAATTTGCCAGGCAGAAGGGGCTTTCTGTTACGGGCGAAAAGAAAGCAGAAAAAGAGTATGAAGTGGCCATAAAGGTGCCGGCAGGCACAGACAGCCAGGCTCCGGCGTCTGAGAAGGTGCAGCAGGAAATAAGCTGCAGCCCGGATGCCAGGAGGGGAGGCATGACGGTCGTCCTTTCCGCCAATGTAATGGGGGGCGGGGAAGAGAAACTGGGGAAGGCCTTGATGAAAGCGTTTGTCTTTGCCTTGACGAAGCAGGACGATTTGCCGGAGACAATCCTCTGTTACAATTCCGGCGCTTATCTCACCTGTGAGGGCTCTGACTCCTTAGAAGATTTCAAAGCCTTGGAGGCAGAGGGCGTAAACATCCTGACTTGCGGGACATGCCTTGATTTTTACGGCATCAAGGATAAGCTTGCAGTGGGAAGCGTCACAAATATGTACGACATTGTGGAGGCGATGGAGCAGGCCAAAGGGCTTATCCGCCCATAGCTAGGGAGATATAGAAAGGCCACTGACATCCCGTTTTTGTGGCTTGCGCAGGCCTGGAGAATTCTTATAGAGAAAGGAACAGCCATGCATTATATTGGAATTGATATTGGCTCCACCTGTGCCAAATTAGCCGTCTTAGGGGAAAGCAAGGAGTTATTGTTGACGTCCGTAAAGCCTACGGGGTGGGACAGTTTTGGCACGGCAGGTGCCATACGCAAGGAGTTGGAAGAGGCGGGCATAGACATTGACCAGTCTATCTGTGTTGCCACAGGCTATGGAAGGGTGTCTGTGCCCTATGCGGATAAAACAGTAACGGAAATCACCTGCCATGCCCAGGGAGCCATGTGGATTCACAAGGCCTCAAAAGGGACGGTGATTGATGTAGGGGGGCAGGACACAAAAATTATCTGCATTGAGGAAGGCAGGGTGAAGGATTTCCTGATGAATGACAAATTTTCTGCGGGGACAGGCCGTTTCTTGGAGGTGATGGCAAATGCCATGTCCCTAAGCCCGGACAGCCTATGTGAGATGGCAAGGCAGGGGGGCGGCGTTGGCATCAGCTCTATGTGCACGGTCTTTGCAGAATCAGAAGTCGTAGGCCTGATTGGGCGGGGGGAGAAACGGGAAAACATTGCCTTTGCCATCGTGGAATCCATTGCAGATAAGGTGGTTTCCCAGAGCAGCCGCTTAGAAATCAGCAGGGAGGAGGCGTTTCTGACAGGCGGCCTGTGTGAATGCGCCTACTTTAGGGACGTTTTAGAGAAGAAATTAAATTGCAAGGTACAGGCAGGCCCCTTGGGCAGGTTCGCCGGGGCTATTGGGGCGGCGTTATGTGCAGAAAGGAAGAGGAATGGAAATCATAAAAGAATTGCCAGAGGTATTTGAAGAGTTCGCAGAACAGAGGAAAAATTCATTTTTGGCGGTCAAAGAGCTGAAGGAAAAAGGAATCCCAGTGGTGGGTGCGTACTGCACGTATTTTCCGCAAGAGATTGCAATGGCAGCCGGAGCGGCCACCGTAGGGCTGTGCTCCACATCGGATGAGACAATCCCCGAAGCGGAGAAAGATTTGCCGAAAAATTTATGCCCGTTGATTAAATCCAGTTATGGGTTTGCCAAAGCAGATAAATGCCCTTTCTTTTATTTTTCCGATGTGGTGGTAGGGGAGACGACTTGTGACGGTAAGAAGAAAATGTATGAGTATATGTCTGAATTTAAGGACGTATTTGTGATGGAATTGCCGAATACCCAGGGCGAGGAGGCCTTGAAGCTTTGGAAAAGCGAGGTGATTCGGTTAAAAGAATATTTAGAAGAGAAATTCCAGGTGGAAATCTCAGATGCGAAAATCCGCGAGGCAGTAAAGGTGCAGAACAACACCAGGCGCTCCTTAAAGGCTCTCTATGCCCTTATGAAGCATGACCCAGTGCCTATCAAGGGCTATGACTTATTCAAGGTGCTGTATGGCAGCGGTTTTAAGTTTGACCGGAGGGCAATCCCCAAGGAGGTGGGCGCCCTGGTGGAAAAAATAGAGAAAGAATATGCGGAAGGGAAAATGGAGGAGAAGAAGCCACGTATTATCCTGACGGGATGCCCGGTTGGAGGGGCTACGGAGAAGGTTATCCGCGCTATAGAGGAAAATGGCGGCATCGTGGTTTCTTATGAGAGCTGCGTAGGGGCGAAATCCATGGACCAGTTGGTGGATGAAGAGTCTGCGGATATCTATGATGCAATCGCAAGGCGATACCTGCAGATTGGATGTTCTGTCATGACGCCAGTCGCCAACCGCTTTGCGCTGTTGGGGCGCTTGATTGAGGAATATCAGGCAGATGGCATTGTGGAAATGACATTGCAGGCCTGCCATACATATAACCTGGAATCCCGGGCAGTCCGCAGGTTTGTCACAGAAGAAAAGGGCCTTCCTTACATTGCTGTGGAAACAGATTATTCCGCACAGGATATTGGGCAGCTCAACACCAGGATTGCGGCATTTTTGGAAATGCTGTAAAGGGGCATCCCCATAGATTCGTTCAGCTTCCTTAATAAGGATTCGGGCGCCAAAAGGTTTTTCCCATGCCTTTTGGCGCCCGAATCCTATCTGAATCTGGGATGGTAGGGGTTGACACCAGAGAGCCAGAAAATTATAATGGTAATATTCAACGAAATGCATTTTACAGCAATGTCAGTTCAGATAAGAAAGGAAGCACAGATGAAAAAATCAAGAACAACAGTAGGGATCGCAGCCTCCCTGGTCTTGTCTTTGGGGCTTTTGCTCCCCTTGCCGGCCAGGGCCACAGAGCCGGCGGATGGAGTGCAGGGAGAGGGGGCTTACCAAGATACCCAGGAGGAGGAGACGTATCAGGATACCAAGTCGGGGGACAATAGCCTGTCCGTCCTGTCCATATCGCCTGGCACATTGTCTCCGGATTTTAAATATTCTGTAGTTAATTATAAGGCCTCCGTGGGCGCAGATGTGACCCGAATAGATGTGGACGCCAAGACTTCCAATGCAGCGGCCAAGATTCTGTCCATAACAGGAAATGAGGATTTGAAGGAAGGGGAGAATACTATCAGCATTTCCGTGGAGGCGGAAAATGGAGCGCCGGTGACCTATCGGATTGTGGTGACAAGGGGCGGCGAGCCCCAATCTGGAGAAGGTGAAAGCGCTGCCCAAGGGGAATCCCAGGGTCAAGACAGCAGCCCGGAAGGCCAGGGGGAAGGCGCGCAGACAGAGGGCGCAGAAGGGATTGTGCTGAATGGGCATACTTTTAACTTAGGAGACACGGTTCCGGAGGATCAGATGCAGAAGGGGTTTTCCGTGGCGGAAATAAACTGCAAGGGGCAGAAGGTGCAGGCTCTAAAGTCTGACAAGATTCCATCTCTGGCGCTGGTATACCTTACCACCCCCAGCACAGAGGTGAAGAATACCCTAGCCGTTTATGAAGAAGGCAGCGGGGATATCTACCCTTTTCGCAAGGTGAAAATAGGCAAGAATTATGTGATTTTGCTGAACCCGCCGGCAGAGGCAGAGGCGCCGGCTTCCTATGCCCAGGGAACCTCTAAGATAGGGAAATTTGAGGATGTGCCGGTCTTCTCCAAGGAGGGAAATGAGTTTTCCCTGGTTTATGCGGCCAGCAGCCAGGGGAATGTGGGTTGGTATCAGTATGACACCGTGGAAAAGAGCTTCCAGCGGTTTGTCCAGGAAGAAGGGGGCGGCAGCGACTTAGAGGAAGACACGGAGGCAGCCAGCGCCCAGATGCAGGGGCTTCGGAATGCATACAAGGATTTGGAGAAGCAATACAACCACAAAAAGGACAGCTCTAGGAAGACCATATCCGTATTGCTGTTTTTGCTGGCTGTCCTGGTGCTTGTGATTATCAACCTGCTGCTGCATAAGAGGCGCATAGACAGAGAGCTGGATGACTGGGAGGATGAAAAAGAGATAGAGGACGGCTTCCATGCTGAGAATGCGCCGCCAGCCAGAGCCAACAGGAAGAAAGGCCTGCGTAAGGACGCAAAGCCCAAAGAGAAGGAGGCAGAAGGAAGGCGAACCCGTAAAGCATGGGAGGAGCCGAAAAAGGATACGGGCTATGCGCCTGCCCCATCCAGGAAGAAAAGGTGCCCTGCCAGAGAAGAAGAGATGGAACAAAAGGATCCCTGGCAGGAGGTGGATCCTGTCTTTGCGGAGCTGAGCCCCAGGAGCAAGAAACGCATTCAAGAGAAGGATGATTGGGATCAGAAGAGCCTGGACTATGAAAAGGCGGATTGGGATCAGCATGCGCCGTCCACAGAAAAAGGGGATTGGGATGAGCCTAAGCCTAAGCGGGAATTAAATGAGACTGCAGAGCTGAGGCTGGATGACGATTTTGAAGTGATTGACCTGGAAGATTTGTAGGCATAAGCGCACAATGAGAGGAAGTGCGGCGAATTGCAGTTTTTCGTCTTAGGAATGTGATAAAACCGAGCCTGATAGGGGCATAATGGATGGTAGAGGGAGGGAAGGATGTTCATAGAGATCGATTTTGAGAGTGAAGAGGCAATCTACATTCAGCTGCGGAACCAGATAGTCCTTGGGATCGCTACGAATAAGTTCCAGGAAGGGGAATCCCTCCCTTCCGTGCGCCAGCTTGCGGAGAGCATTGGCATCAATATGCATACCGTCAATAAGGCATACCATGTGCTGCGCCAGGAGGGATTTATCCGCTTGGACCGCAGGAATGGGGCGGTGGTTTTCCTGGATGCAGACAAGGCTCAGGATATCCGGGAGCTCCAGCAGGCTTTGCGGGTAACCTTGGCCAAAGCAGTGTGCAAGGACATATCCAGGGAGGAAGTGCATCAGGTCGTAGACCGGATTTTTGATGAATATGGATTGGAATAACATGGATTAAAATGAGGTGGCAGGAGGAGAGCATGCAGAAAAAATATACGCCGCAGGCAGAGAAGGTTTTGGAACTGGCGGGGAAAATATCGAAAAAGCTGCGCCACAATTATGTGGGGACAGAGCATATTTTGGCAGGGCTGCTGCAGGAAGGGAGCGGGGTGGCGGCCAAAGTTCTGGCAGACAGCCATGTAGAGGAGAAAAAGCTGCTGGAGCTGATAGAGGAGTTGATTGCGCCGGGAGAAGGGGTTGCGCTGCAGGAGGCAGACGGCTATTCCCCCAGAATCCAGAAGGTGCTTGACACGGCAGAGAAGGAGGCGGAGCACTTTGGCAGTTCGGAGATTGGGACGGAGCATTTGCTGTTGGCTTTGCTGAAAGAAAATGAGTCTGCATCTGTGCGCCTGCTGAAGACCATGGGCGCCAACCTGCAGAAACTGTACGTTGACTTGCTGGTGGCCATGGGAGAGGAGGGAAGCTTTTCCAAAGATGAATGGAAGTCTGCCAGGGGCAGGAGACGGCTTTTGGAGGCGACCCCTGTGCTGGATCAATATTCCCGCGACTTGACCAAGCTGGCCTTAGAGGGGAAGTTGGATCCGGTGATTGGGCGGGAAGGCGAAATCCGCCGGGTTATCCAAATCTTGAGCCGCAGGGGAAAGAACAACCCTTGCCTGATAGGGGAGCCGGGGGTAGGGAAGACCGCTATCGTGGAGGGCTTGGCTCAGCAGATTTCCTTAGGGCTAGTGCCTGAGCCAATTTCTGGAAAGCGCGTGATTACGCTGGATTTATCCAGCATGATTGCCGGCTCGAAGTACCGCGGGGAATTTGAGGAGCGCATTAAGAAGGTCATCCGCGAGGTCAGCGAGGCCAGGAATATCCTGCTGTTTATGGATGAGCTCCATACCATGATTGGCGCAGGGGGCGCAGAAGGGGCGATGGACGCCTCCAATATCCTAAAGCCTTACCTTGCCCGAGGGGAATTCCAAATGATTGGCGCCACCACGGTAGAGGAATACCGCAAATATATTGAAAAGGATGCAGCTTTGGAGCGGCGGTTCCAGCCTGTGATGGTGGAGGAGCCCACCGTGGAGGATACCGTGGAGATTCTAAAGGGGCTGCGGCGTTTTTATGAGAAGCACCACCAAGTGGCCATCACGGATGAGGGGATTGAGGCGGCTGCCCGGCTGTCCGCCCGTTATGTCTCCGACCGCTTCCTGCCAGATAAGGCCATTGATTTGATGGACGAGGCGGCTGCCAGGGTGCGTTTGGAGGGGGTGAAGGCTTCCACAGACCTGCAGGATATTCGCATTGAGATGAACCGGATGGCCGAGGAGATGGAGGAGGCCATTCAGCGCATGGACTTGAAAGCTGCCTCTGCGCTGCGCAAGGAAAAGGAGGAGCTGCAGAAGGAATATGAGAAGCAGCAGAAGAAGGCCAAGAAATCCATAAAGCGCAAAAAAGCCGAAGTGGGGGAAAATGCGATTGCCGAAGTGGTGGCTCAATGGACGAAGATTCCAGTGAAGAAGCTGGCGGAGGAGGAGTCTGCAAAGCTGCGCAAGCTGGAATCCGTGCTGCACAAGCGGGTGGTTGGCCAAGAGGAGGCAGTCACATCTGTGGCAAAAGCCGTGCGCCGGGGCAGGGTGGGGCTGAAGGATCCAGACCGCCCCATTGGCTCCTTCCTGTTTTTGGGTCCCACTGGCGTAGGGAAGACAGAGATTTCCAAAGCATTGGCAGAGGCTATGTTTGGCACGGAGGATTCCATCATCCGCATTGACATGTCCGAGTATATGGAGAAGCACAGCGTCTCAAAAATGATTGGCTCCCCCCCAGGCTATGTGGGCTATGACGAAGGCGGCCAATTGAGCGAGAAAGTGCGCAGGACGCCTTACTCCGTGATTCTGTTTTATGAGATTGAAAAGGCCCATCCGGATGTGTTCAATATCTTGCTCCAGGTGCTGGACGATGGGCATATCACAGACGCACAGGGCAGGCGGATAGACTTTAAGAACACAATCATCATTATGACCTCAAATGCAGGGGCGCAGTCCATCATAGAGCCGAAGGCCTTGGGCTTTTCTTCCGTGGACGATGCAAAGAATAATTATGATCGGATGAAGGGCAGCGTGATGGAGGAGGTGCGGCGGATTTTCAAGCCGGAGTTCCTGAACCGGATTGACGAGACAATTGTGTTCCATGCGCTGACGAAGGAGGACATGAAGAAGATTGTCGCCATGATGGTCAAGTCCTTAGCAGAGCGCTGCAAAAAGCAGATGGGCATTGCCCTCCAGGTTACCGGAAATGCCAAGAGCTATATTGTGGATGCTGCCTATGAGCCAAAATACGGTGCGCGCCCCCTGCGCAGGATGATTCAGAACAAGATTGAGGACGGCCTGGCAGAGGAGCTTTTGGCAGGGCGGGTAAAGGCTGGGGATATGGTGGAGGTCTCCGTCCATAAGAAGGAAATTGCCTTTACAGTGAAAAAAGGGAATTAATGCCATGTTAAATTTGGCGCTGGCAGCCGAAAATTTAACTGGAAAAAAGTTGGGATATATTATATAATGTAATTGTGCAGTAGCGATTTAACACAAGATGTCAACAGGAGGATAATTAAGATGGCTGTAGTAGAAGAACTGATTCGTACAGAGAATAACGAGAGTTTGAGTTTTGGGAATTACAAGCTTTCCAAGAAGTCCAAGGCGGATAATTATGAATTTGGCGGCGACCTGTACAAGGTGAAGACATTCCAGGAGATTACCAAGCTAGAGCGGAATGGGATGTTTGTGTATGAATCTGTGCCAGGGACAGCAGTGAGCCAGTTCCATGTGACTGGCAGCGGCGTTGATTTCCAGGTAGAAGGGCCAAAAGATGCGCAAATTACATTAGAGCTGGAGGATCAGGCTGAATATAAAGTGTACGTGGACGGAGCGGACGCAGGCACTATGAAGACGAACTTGGGCGGGAAGCTGAGCCTTAGCGTGGAGCTGAATGAAGGGACGCCTGTGGCCGTGAAGATTGAAAAGATAGGGTAGCGAGTGGGTCAGTGCGGAGGGCACCCAAGGAGCCATAGGGCTTTTGGGTGCCTTTGTTCATGCGGCGCAGGGAGCCTGCAAAGCGGGATTCTGTGTTTTTAGAAAGGATATATTTTTATGGCGAAAGGCAAGAAAGTCACCGTGTATTTCTGCCAGTCCTGCGGCTACGAGTCGGCCAAGTGGATGGGGCAGTGCCCGGGGTGCGGGGAATGGAGCACGTTTGTGGAAGAATCCATAGAAAAGGAGGCGGCTGGGAAAGGGAAGCGGGCTGCGGCAGTCGGGGAATTGAAGGCCAGCAAGCTGTCCGAAATTGACATGCAGGACAAAGGTCGGGTGAAGACAGGGTTTGCTGAGCTTGACCGGGTGCTGGGGGGCGGAATCGTCCCAGGCTCGCTGGTGCTGGTAGGCGGCGACCCTGGCATTGGGAAATCCACCTTGCTGCTGCAGGTATGCAGGAACTTGGCGGATTTTATGGAGGTGCTCTATATTTCCGGAGAGGAGTCCCTCCAGCAGATTAAGATGCGCGCCCAGCGGATTGGGCAGTTTTCCGATAGGCTCCGGCTGTTCTGCGAGACCAGCATGGAGCGGATAGGGCAGGTGGTGGAGCGCCAAAAGCCCCAGGCAGTCATCATTGATTCCATACAGACCATGTACAGCGAGGATATCAGCTCCGCCCCCGGCAGCGTGTCCCAAGTGCGGGAAACGACGGCCCGCCTGCTTCAGATTGCCAAGGGGATGGACATCACCATATTTATTGTAGGCCATGTGACCAAGGAAGGCGTGGTGGCAGGCCCCAGGGTTTTAGAGCATATGGTGGATACGGTGCTGTACTTCGAGGGGGAGCGGACGGCTGCCTACCGGCTTTTGCGGGGAGTGAAAAACCGGTTCGGCTCCACCAATGAGATCGGCGTCTTTGAGATGCTGGAGGAGGGCTTAAGCGAGGTAAAGAACCCGTCGGAATTCCTCCTAAGCGGAAGGCCTAAGGATGCTTCCGGAGCCGTGGTGGCCTGCCTGATGGAGGGAACCCGCCCCATCCTGTTAGAGATCCAGGCGCTGATTACCGAGTCTAACTTCGGCATGGCCCGGAGGACAGCGGCAGGAGCGGATTCTAACCGGGTGACCC
>CAOKUK010000072.1 GCA_948472595.1 uncultured Eubacterium sp. | reverse complement strand
GTAGGCTTGCTTGCGCTTTGGGGGGAAGCGTATATTATGGCGTGCCCAGATTTTGAAGGAAGCAAAATCTGGGCACATTTTCATGGATTATAGATTGACAATATAGAAAGGGGCATGTGGATAACATTCTCTATCCTAAGCGGGCCTATTGCTGCAGCTCGAAGGTGACGGCGGTGGTCTGTTCCTCCAGTTCCTTTGAATCCATTCCAGGGTCTAATATTTCCCCGGCTTCCCGGCGGGTCATGAGGCTGCTGCCTACCTTAATGTCTGCGGATTGTGACGTGTTGTCCGTATAGTTTACCGTGCAGGTGATGGTGGTTTGGCCTAGCATTTGCTGCATCCCTTGGAAGAAGTCTTCCTCTGTCCCGCCCTCTTTCCAGAGCAGCTGTATGATTTCGCTGCTGTCAGGGCGCACATTGCAGAAATTAATCCAGGTGTTTTCATCGGACTGCTGGCTGTAATCCACAGTGAAAGATTTGTAGAGCACCCTTTCATAGGGGTCGTCTTGCCAGGGAGCAGACTCCTGGGCGTTGGCGCTGTTTTCTGTGTTATTTTGGGTGGCTTTGGCGTCTGCCGCGTCTTCATATTTGCCGCCGATAGAGCCGGTGTTTAAGTCCTTGCCGTAAGGCTGGCCGTCTATGATGATGCTCTTTGCATCTCTTGGCTGCACAATTTGGAATGCGCCTTGGTTGATGCTGTAAGTGATGCTTTGGATGCCCTCCCCTTCACAGGTAAGCTGCGGGATATGGATGCAGTAGTCCACAGTGCTGCCTTCGGCGTCATCTGCGCCCAGCACCCAGGAGGCTGCCTTACCGCTGCCGGCAATCATTGGGAAGGGGCACCCTTCCTGGAGCGGGATTGGATTCCCTTCTTCCATCCCCGCCGCTTTTACCTGAAGCGTGAACAGCCTGTCAATTTGTTCCGCAGTAGAGGGCGCCGTCTGAATTTTCTTGAGCGGCTTTGCCAGGGAGCCAAAGGCCAGGATTAGGGCTGCGCAGGCTGCCGCTGCGGCCAGCCGTTTTGCCAGAACCCTCCTTGCCTGGCTGCGGTGTGGTTTGTTTGCTTGCATTGGGAATTCCTGATTGGTCTGATGTGTCATCATAGGGCTCCTTTCTGTTTGGATGGCCGAAAAGGCGCTGCCTGCTTTTTCCCGGACAATGCGGGGCAATTCAATATCCTCGGAAAAAATAGTTTTCTTCTTCATAAAATCGCTTCTCCTTTCTGAATCCCGTAATAGTCCCTTGCCAGCTTCTTGCGCCCCCTGTAAAGGCGCGTCTGCACCGTGCTTTTGGGAAGCTTCAAAATTTTGGCGATTTCCTCAATGGAAAAGCCCTCGCTGTAGAATAGGGTCATTGCGACGCGGTATTTTTCATCCAGTGACGCCAAGGCCTCCTTAAGCTCAAGGTTATATTCATCATAGGCGGCTGGTTCCCCATACTCTTCCAGCGTGCCCCTGTTTCTGGCGGCTTTCCTGATTTTATAGCAGTTGTTGATGAGTATCCTGGTCATCCAGGTTTTAAAATACTGCGTTTTTTTCAGCTCGCATCCTTTCTCCCAGCATGCCAGTATCGTGTCCTGGATGGCGTCTGCTGCGTCTTCATCATTCATCAGGATGGCCAGTGCAGTTCGGTACATGTCTTTGAGGTGAAGCTGCATCAATTCCGTAAAAGCGTCCGGATCTTTTTGCATAGCCTTTTTCACGAGGCCTTCTGTTTTTTTGTTCTGCATAAGGCATTCCCTCCTGTGCGCACGGATTTTTTTGGCTGCCCTGGGGCGCCTTTTGTGTTACCTTACATACATTAGATAATAGATTGGACAGAAAAATCCCAGGAATTGTGAAATTTTTAAAGTTGGCGAAATATGAACAGGTCAGTACACTAGCATAGAGGCGTCTTCTGCAGAATCCCCAGCGGCGGCGGCTTCCCTGGGGGAAATCCCCAGCCATTGGCAGAGCGTGCGCACGCCGTTGGCTTTGTCTGCCTGGGCGGCTGCCAGCTGCAGGCAGTTTCCTTCTGTGAAATGCCGTATCTTTTCGGAGGAGGCCTGCGGCAGGGCTGCCATCAAGGCCTTTGTGTCCGCCTCGTCCCAGGGGCGGCGGGATGGACGCAGGAGGGTGATTTTATATATGCCGCCAGGGTTTTGGCAGGCCAGTATCCGAAAGTGGAATTGCTTTTGCAAGGAGGCAAGCCCTGCAAGGCAGGACGCATCCAGATAATGAAATTGCTCCTTGCCCTCCTGCGGCAGGAGAAGGTGCGCCCCGCCTGCAAAAATGCCGCCGGAGAAGAGGCGCCATATTTCTTTGCAGCGCTCCATCGCTGTCAGGTACGGCAGCGTGGTGGCAAAGAATAGGGGGATTTTTTCTAGGGAGAGGGCGGTCAGCCCGGCTAAGATATCCTTTGGTATATGGGATGGTGCAAAAGCCTGGCCTTTTGGGCCTGGATGCTGCCTTCCTTGCAGCAGGGTTCCTTCTATGTCGAAAAAGACAGCCTTTGGCCGGCGCGGGATGCGGAATATAGGATAGGGGCCGAACAAGACCTGGTTCATGAAATCATCCCGCCCGCCATAGGCCAGATAACAGGAGCAGAGCCTGCGCCCACATCGGGGCTCTGGGAAAGGCATGCCGGCGCAAAGGCTTTCCCAGCCTATCGGATGCGGGGCGCTGATATTGCAGGTATGCATGCGGCCGTTTCCTTCCAGGAAAAGCCTGCCTGTGCATTTGCCCGGATTGGCAGGGACGGGCGTTAACTCCCGCAGGAAGTAGGGGTCGATAGAAAGGAAGGCGGACTGCTCTTTTGGCGTATAGGGGCGTTTTAAGCCGTCCATGTTGTTGATCCATAAATAGGTTTCCTCTGGAAGCATTCTGCGCAAGTTTTGCAGGGCGCTGATATTTTCCGGCGCGCCCACTGCCCCTGCGCAAAAGGTGATTCCTGATTTTGCCAAGGATTTGCATTTTCCGGCAAAATCTTCGGCGGATGCCATTTCTGGGTGGAAGGTTGCCCAAAGCCTTAGCTTTTGGAGGTTTCCTCCGTTGTTTAAGAAAGATTCCAGAGAGGTCGGCAATGGGAAGCTCAGGTTTGTCTGTGCGCCTACGGCGTCCATTTCCTGGCAGGCGCTGATATGCGCAAGCCCTTCCCAGTACCAGGGGTGGATGAGCGCTTCCCCATAGGGGACGACCATCAGCGCCCGAATGTTATGGCTGCGGGCTATTTCCGGGAAGCTTTGCATAAAGGCGAGCCACTGCTCCCTGTCCTTTGCAAGCTCCCGTTCGGATTGTGGGCGTTTGGAAAAGGGGCAGTAGGAGCAGCGGTAATTACAGCTTTTTAAGCTGCCGCGGTATAGTAAAGTGTTTCCAATCATAGGCTTTCCTCCCATTCGTCCATTTTTCGCCGCACTTCCTTGGAAATAAGCTGCGGCCCTAAGAAATCAGAAAGGCTAAGGCCGCAGTCTGTCAGCGTCAGGTAATCCGTCTGTCCCTGCTGGGTAAATTGGGCGCAGCCCTGGCTTACCCAGTCAAGCAGTATGGGAAAGTCCAAAGCGGCGTCAGAGCCAAAGGTTTCCTGATAGCGCCGGATGTTGAGCCCTGGCCGGATAAGCAGGTGGCGGATGGCATAGCGGCGCTTCATCTCTTCCGCAGACAGCAGCATCCCATGGGTGATTTGTGAAAAATCTTCTGTGCCCAGGTAGCTTTGGAGCTGCCGGAGGCATTCCCGGCTCGTGATGGCATAGGGGGTGCAGAAGTGGAGGTTCCCCAGGTAGCTTCTCCCGCCGCAGCCTAAGGCCAGCGAGGCGCCAAAGCCGCATTCGGAAAAAGCCCGCCGAGCCATTGGCTGTGCATTTGCCTGGAGTGTTTGTGCCGGCGCATTGGGAGGAGCTGCCTTCTGTGGGGAGGGAGAGGGCATTTTCACAAACCTGCGCATGGAATCCTGCCGGTAGCCTTCGCTTTTCAGGTAAGCGGAGGCTTCGAGGTATTGCTGGTAAGCGGGATGCCTGGCGGCAGGGGTATTCTTTTTCGTAGGGGCCATGGCATCCGCTCCTGCCAGCCATGCCCCCTGGTGGAGGTATAGGGGATAGAGGAAGATTTCATCCGGCGCAAAAGAGAGGGCTTCCTTGAGGGAAGAAAGAAGGCCTTCTGTGGGCTGGCAGGGAATCCCATAGATAAAATCCACGTTGATGCAGGGGAAGGCAAAATCCTTCAAAAGCCTCAGCGCTTCCCGCGCCCTTTGGGCGCTGTGCTGCCGCCCCAGCGCCTTAAGCGCCTGGTCGGAAAAGCTTTGGACGCCCAAGCTGATCCTGGTGGCGCCTGCCTTTCGCAAGATTTGCAGCTTTTCGCGGGTTGTCTGGTTGGGCGCAGTCTCGATGGCCAGCGCCCTGCCGGGGGCATATTGGAAATGGGCGTCTAAAATGCCGAGCATGCGCTCTAAGAGGTTTTCGGGAAGGAGCAGCGGCGTGCCGCCGCCGATGGTCAGTTCTGAGAAACTGGGGCGGAAGGGGGATAGGATGGCCTGGTACTGCCCGGCCTGCCGCTCCACGGCGTCTAGGTAGCGGCCAAACATAGGGGGCTTCTGGCCAGTGACGGAGAAAAGGTTGCAGTAGCCGCATTTTGACTGGCAGAAGGGAATATGGAGGTACAGGCTGTGCCCGCTTCCGGCCAGCCGATGGGCGTAACTTTTTAAGGATACGCCTTCCAGCGGGCGGTATGCAGTCTTATGGGGGTAGCCGTACATGTATTGGATATAAGGATTCATGGGAGCCTTTCTATAGGAAAAAATGCTTGTAGGGGACAGTGTTGACAATGGGGTGGTTGAAGCCGTGGAATTGGCAGCCGTCTTCCCCATAACAGGTTCCATGGTCGGAGCAGCAAATGACAAATGTGCTTCCCCGCTGCTTTTTCCATGCCGCAAACAGGCGGCCTAGTTCCCCGTCCACATATCGGAGCGCTGCCGCATGGCTCTCTGCGGTGTCATGGGAGGCGCCTTCTAAGTAGAAATAATTGGGGTAATGGATGGCGTCTATGTTCAGATAGAGGAAAATCTTCTTATCAGAGGGAATCCCAGAGATTTTCTTTAACAGGAAATCTACCTGGTGCTTTGCACTGTCCTTTACCGGGCAGGCAAAGGAGGGGTTCCAGTAGCTTTTTTGGAAATAGCTGGGGAACACCTTCCCTAAGTCGGAACGTTTGTCAAAAAATGCCACGCCTCCCACGCACCAGGTCTCATAGCCGTCTTTGGCAAGCCCTTCCATAATGGTGCTGCCAGAAAAGCCATAAGCGCCCTTGGGGGCTTTTTTCCCAAGGCCGATGGAGGAAGGGAAAAACAAGAGCTCCCTGTCCGCCACATTTTTTGCGTCCCAGCGGCAGGGCAGGAAGCCTGCGAACATGGCATGGTGGGAAGGCCAGGTGAAGTTGCCGAGGGCTTGGCATTTCTCCCAGGGGCCGTATTGGTTCAGCACAGGGGTTGTCCCAGCTGCCTCTTCCTGGGCTGCCACGTCATAGCGGAGGGTATCCAGGCAGATGAGCAGGATGTCAGAAGCGCCGACCACCTGCGCCATGTCCACGGAAGGGGCTTTCCGTTCCTGGGCGGGGGAAAACAGGCGCAGAGGCACTTCATCTGCCGCCGTCTTTTCGATGCAATCACTCATTTTATTCTTCTCCCATTCTTTTTAAAATCTCCGCCTGGCGGCGGTATATGATGTTATCCTGGTAAATATCTTGGTAAATCAAGTCGCCCTGGCCATTCATTTCAATAATCCGGGGCTTTAAGCTACCCTGTTCCAGCAAGACGTCAATTCCTGCGCTTGTGAGCCCGGGAAAGAGAGCCAGGGCCTTTTTGCATAAATCCGCCACTTCCTCCAGCACAGAAGGGGGAAGCCCCAGCATTTCAGCGGAAAGGGGGCGGTTGTTGAGCTGCAGGTTGGTGATTGGGCCTCGGGATAGCCTGGCCAGCAGAAAATCCAGCCGGCCATCCTGCGCCACGGCGCGCAGGTCATAGGAACTTCCCAGGCGCTGCGCCTTGGCATGCCAGCGTTCGGCAATGCATTCCATTTGAAGGAGTCGGTTCAGCAAGGGAAGGATATCGTCCGCAGAGGTAAAGCACCGCAGGCGCTTGGTGTTCACAAGCCCCTGTTTGGGATGTTCCACAGCGCAAGTATAGAGCGCCATTTTCCCGCTGCGCTTCTGCCATCGGAATGCGGACACGCCTGCCGCCCCAGAGCCGTGTAAGGGCTTGAGGAATACCTGGGAAATGCCCCGGCTTTCCATAACATGGAGGAGCTGCCCAATATCCCTTATGATAGGAACCGAGGCGTTTTTGCCATGGAGTTTCATGGCATTACTGCGATAGGGGGTTCTGGCCAAAAGCTCTGTCACAGGAAGGCCGGCCAGGCGGAGGGTTTCCTTACATCCTGCCTTGTCCAAAAGGGCCGCGATGGCAAAGGGGTGGTTGAAAAAATGTATTCGGTGCGCTTCGGCTGCTTGTGACAGCTCCTGCAATTGTTTTTTGTAGCCTTCGGCCAGGCTGTCCAACTCTTTGAGGGAGCAGCTCTCCCAGACCGGGGGGTCGATTTTCAGGAGGATTCCATCTGGGGCGAAATCTTCCAGCTGCTCCTGCCAACCCTCCCAGCATAGGATTGAAAGGGGCAGCCCGGCTTGGGTTGCCGCCTGGCTTAAGTACTGAGCCCGCTTGGTGCCTGGGTTCCCTAACAGGGCTGCCCGCCTCATTCGGTCAGCATGGCATCCATGTAAAGTCTGCCATTGTATTTGGAAGGCTGGTTGCGCTCAGAGACGTCCACTTCCATGGGCAGCTGCCCCAGCTTTTCAGCCATTTCTTCAGAAAGGTAGTTGTAATGGGCGTCCAGCTTTTGGATATTCGGATAGGCTGGGAGTTTCTCCAACAGAGCCTTGCCGCTTTTGTCGGTCAGCGTGCCGTTGGACAAATCCAGCGTATGGAGCTGCCCCATGTATTTGCTGTCCAAGACGGCCAGGGTCAGCTCGTCCTGTATCTCGCTGTCTGTAATCCCCAGGTATGCCAGATTGGGGAAATCGGACTGGGCAAGCAGGGCTTTTATGGTATCGGCGTCTCCGTCAAAGCCATAGTCTTCAACGCCGATGTAAAGGAGCAGCTTCTTGAGGTTCAAAAGCTTTGCCTCTTGGATTTCCTGGATGACGTTTTTGGGAAGGCCGCCGCAGATAATCACCAGGGATTCTAATTTTTCATGGCAGGCCTGCCCCAGGCGCAAGTCTGCGCTGCCCTTAATGGTAAGCTCCTTTAGCTGAGGCATGGCAGGCCACAGCTTGCCGTAATCCCCTTGCATAATCCAGGACACTTCGCATTCCTCATAGTCCATGTCCCCAATAAACAGGCTCTCAATATGGGAAAATTCTTGGGCATGCCCCACAATCCCGTCTATGATGGCCTGGCATCCGTCCTCCCAGGAGCCGCCCCAGTCCCCAATGACAATCCCGGTAAGGCTTGGGAAATCCGGGTCTGCCAAAATATCGCCCACCATTGTGCCGGCGTTTTTGCCGCCGCTTTCATATTGCTCGTAATCGTAGGAGTATTTCTTAATTGCTGCGTTCGTTCCAGGTTCCATAGGAATACCTCCGTGAATTTTTTATTTCCATAAGGGATTTATAGGTATATTTTACTCCTGCCTGCCTGGATTTTCAAGACAGGAATCTTGACAAGCAGCCAGGCATATGATATTCTGTGTGAAAGCCTTTGCACTGCATATAAATCTACAGTACAGACTGAGCAGGCCGTGGCAGGACGCCATGGAGTCGGGTCACGTCAGTGACAGTGGAATGATTCATCCACGGGACAGTAGTTGCTAATACTGATTCGTGGGTGTTTTTTTATTTTTTGCATTTACGGGTAAGGAGCCAGATATGCATGGTGGCATGGATATTTGGCTCTTTTCATATCATTTGCAAAACTCCCGCATATATTGAGTGCCATAGAGCTATCTTAAATTTTTGGAGGTAACTGATATGGAAAAAAACAGGAGAATGGTTGAGGATGAGTTTCAGAAGGTGGCAAACAGGGTATCTGTCGTTGCGATTATCGGGAATGTGGCGTTATCTGCCATGAAGCTTGCCGCAGGTATCGTAGCCAATTCTAATGCTATGGTCAGCGATGCCGTGCATTCTGCCTCAGACGTGTTCAGTACCATCGTGGTGATGGTGGGCATCCGTCTGGCGGCCAAGGAATCGGATAAAGAGCATCCCTATGGCCATGAAAGGCTGGAATGCGTTGCGGCAATCCTACTGGCGATGGTGCTGTTTGTCACAGGCCTTGGGATTGGGATGGAAGCCTTGAAAAATATCTTCAGCGGTGATTTCGCCAAGTTACAAGTGCCAGGCGTCTTAGCAATGGCGGCGGCGGTGGTTTCCATTGTCAGCAAGGAAGCCATGTACTGGTACACAAGGTTTTACGCCAAAAAGATTGATTCCAGCGCATTGATGGCGGACGCATGGCATCATCGTTCCGATGCGTTTTCTTCCATAGGCGCTTTGATTGGGATAGGGGGCGCAAGGCTTGGCTTCCCGGTGATGGATTCCGTTGCAAGCCTGGTTATTTTTGTATTTATTGTGAAAGCTGCCTATGAGATCTTTAAGGACGCCATGGATAAGATGGTAGACCATTCCTGTGACGCAGAGACGGAGCGGCAGATTTATGATTGTGTCATGGCGAACGAAGATGTGTTGGGAATCGACTTGCTGCAGACCCGTATCTTCGGGAATCGGATTTATGTGGATGTGGAGGTTCAGGTGGACGCTTCCTATACCCTGCAGGAAGCCCATGACATTGCGGAATTGGTGCATGAGAATATTGAGAAGGAATTTTCCAAGGTAAAGCATATTATGGTGCATGTGAATCCCAGCGTGACAGTACGCTAGGATGATATGCCAAATCCGCTTCTCTATTTTCCAGATAGTTGCAAAAACTAAAGCCCGCCTCTGGTTTTTAGGAAAAGATATTTACTTTGTGGGAATGAACGCTGAGGATTTTTTTGTTACAATAAAAGGCATCTGATACAGTATTTAGGAAGGCTCCAGAGCAACCACACACATCCGCTGGGGCCTCCCGTATAAAAAGGAGGGTCTTTTATGAGAAGAGCGCAGAGAAACGGATGGAAGAGGATATGCGCCATTCTGCTGGCGGCGGCCATGCTTATTACCATGATGCCGGCAGACGCAATGGCGGGTACTTCATCGGATCTTGGGAATGGGACATTCCAGAACCCGGTGATTTATGCAGATGTGCCGGATATCGACATGATACGGGTGGGGGACGTCTATTATATGATCAGCACCACCATGCATCTGTCGCCAGGCTGCCCGGTTATGAAATCGACAGATTTGGTGAACTGGGAAATCGTGAATTATGTGTTTGACAGGCTGGGCACGGACGACGCCATGAGCCTGCGCAACGGCAAGAGCATGTATGGGAACGGCCAGTGGGCCTCCAGCCTGCAGTACCATGACGGGGTTTATTATGTGGCCTTCAATTCCAATACCACGGGGAAGGCATATATTTATACCACCGATGACATTGAGCGCGGTTCCTGGACCAAGCGGGAGCTGGATGCGGCTTACCATGACATGGCGCTGTTTTTTGATGACAATGGGAAGACTTACATATTATATGGCGGGACGCAGATTCGATGCGTGGAAATGAAAGAAGACCTGTCCGGGGCAAAGCCGGGGACAGAGGTGAAACTGTTTGATTCCAATGCGGCGGGCGAGAAGGTGAACGCCAGCGGGAAAGGGTTCATCCTGGGCTATGAAGGGACGCATATCATAAAGAAAGACGGTTATTATTATGTGTTCAACATCTGCTGGCCCAACGGCGCAGGGCGTACGGAGGTCTGCCACAGGAGCAAGACATTCCCGGCAACGGAATGGGAAAATGAAGTGATTTTACAGGCGAATTTCAGCAACCACGGGACCACGGCAGGCGTAGCGCAGGGCGGGGTGATTGACACGCCGGACGGTAAATGGTATGGCTTCCTGTTCCAGGACCATGGGGCAGTCGGAAGGGTTCCGGTGCTGACAGACTGTACCTGGAAAGATGGATGGCCCATGCTGGGCAAGGACGGCGATGGCAAGACGGTGGAAGCCGTCATGGAAATCCCGGTTTCCGGAGGCAGCGCCGCATCAATTGTGAAATCAGATGAATTTTATAATGACGCAGAGCACAGGGAATTTGCCGCAGCAGGCGGGACGGCAGCCGCTTATGCAGCGCCGGTATCCAGCGGGACAGAAGCAGCGCCTCAGGCAGCAGAGACGGCGCCGGAAGCAGTGCCTGCAGCAGAGGATGAGCCGCAGGTAGAGATCGTGGAGCTTATCACGAATGGGGATTTTGAAAACGGC
>CAOKUK010000071.1 GCA_948472595.1 uncultured Eubacterium sp. | reverse complement strand
AATTTTATCACAATCCAGCAGAACTCCTATGTTTCATTTATTACATATATATTCTGCCCAAAGCGTTTCATACCTTCCAATTCTGGAAAATAACCGCGTCCGCCAGCTCCTTTGCCTTCTGTTCCGTGGTGAGATAAGAAACAAGCGTGAGCGCAAACGGGATTGCCGTGCCCATGCCGCGGCTTGTAATAATATTCCCATCCTCCGCCACTTCCTCGTATCCCACGTTTGCCCCTTCCAATTCTTCCTCAAATCCCGGATAGCAGGCTGCCTGCTTCCCCGCAAGGATCCCTGCTTTCCCTAGCACGCTTGGGGCGGCGCAGATTGCAGCTACAAGCTTGCCTGCCGCTGCAAACGCACGGACAACGCCTATTACGCCTGCGTGGTTCCCCAGGTTCCGTGTGCCAGGCATACCGCCAGGAAGCACAATGCCATCCAGCCCTTCCCCTATGCCTTCTTCATACAGGCAATCCGCTAAGACTGTGATGTTGTGGGAGCCTTTGACTTCCTTTTGCCCCGTAATGGATATCATCTCAACACAAATCCCGGCGCGCCGTAAAAGATCGACCACGGCCAGCCCTTCGATTTCTTCAAACCCTTCTGCCAAAAATACCCCGATTTTTTTACTTTCCTGCATCTCGTCCATCCTCCATTTCTTCATTCTGAATGGTCTTATTATAAGCTTTGGACCAGTAAAATACAAGTTTAACCAAAAAAACTATAAATTTCCATTATATTTTTTTCCCCTCCGTAGATAATAACACCATGGCAAGCAACAACATTTTGAAAAAGCCTGGAAACAGGAGGTTTCAAAATGCGGTCCTTGCCAAGAAAACAAGAAGGAAAAAATTTGGAGGTGAATCAAAATGTCTAATAATTCTGGTTCTAACACAAGCAAGATGGCAGTGCCTCAGGCAAAAGAGGCTATGAACCGCTTCAAGCAGGAGGTGGCATCTGAAATCGGCGTGCCTTTGAAAGAAGGTTACAATGGAGATCTGACTTCCGCACAGGCTGGCTCTATCGGCGGTGAAATGGTGAAGAAGATGATTATGAAACAGGAACAGCAGATGTCTGGCGGACAGCAGTAAGGAACAGGCGTCTGGATGCAGCGGCATGGATTCAGGAATCGCCGCCGTTGAATATTGCAGAATAGAAGCTCCCCTGCTTTGGAACGAATCGAAGCAGGGGGGTTTCATTTTTTGGGTCCCACTTTACTTTTGGGGGAAATTTATATATACTGGTAGGCGTAGGATATATGATGACAGATAGAAACAGGAGAACCGTTATGGAAATTGAACGCAAATTTTTAATCCAGGAATTGCCGGACAGCCTGGATGATTATCCCTTCCACCAGATTGAGCAGGGATACCTCTGCACCGGGCCGGTGGTGCGTATCCGCAGGCAGGATGCCGAATATTACCTTACATACAAATCCAAAGGGCTTATGGTGCGGGAAGAATACAACCTGCCCCTGACGGAAGAAGCTTATATGCACCTTCGCTCAAAGGTAGATGGGAACCTGATTGCGAAAAAACGGTACCTCATCCCCTTAGAGGGCGGGCTGACCTTGGAACTAGACGTTTTTGAGGGAAAGCTTGCAGGGCTGCTCCTGGCTGAAGTGGAGTTTGGCTCAGAAGAAGAGGCCGTTGCGTTTGAAGCGCCGGCTTGGCTGGGGGAGGACGTGACTTACTCTACAGAATACCATAACAGCGTCTTAAGCCAGAAAACTTAAATTTACAGAGGAATTGCTGCCCCGGCGGTGAAATATCGCAGCAGCCTGCACGGAATAAATTTTCCTATGCAAGGCAAAAAATGGAAATGGATACTGCGATATTTCACCGCCAGAGTCTATGTCCGCTTTCTCTGATGTGCCTCAAACCCCTTGCCTTAGCTGTGGGAAGTATCAAACTAAATCCAAAAGGCAAAGGCAGAGATTCTCATAAACGCACACAGGGATGGCGTCCTCAAAGCTATATTGACGGGATACGTTCTGTGCTGGGGGAGATGACCTCAATGACCCAATCCGGCGCCCCATGGCACCCGCGGCTATCCAGCTTGCCCTTATCGCATATAACGGAAATGTCAGGCTCCACATAAATCTGCCCATCTATCAGTTCCGCCCGCCGCCCTTCTGGCAGGGCATAAATGTCTTCAATGGTATAAATCTTTTCCTGCGTCAGCGCCAATCCTTGCTCCTTTCTGCCCACATTTGGGGCACCGTTGCCATATAGCCTTCCATTCTCCCTCTACGCCCAGGTTACCCCCTAAATATTCTTCACCTTCGCAATATCCACCAATTCCAGCTTCCCGCCGATATTGGCATGCTCTAAGCTGCGCGCCAAGGCATTGGCCGTGTCCATGGCCGTAATGCAGTAAACGCCAGTCTCAATGGCATTCCTGCGGATAAGGAAGCCGTCCCGGCTCTTGTCCCGCCCTTGGGTAGGCGTATCAATCACCAGGTCAATCCTATGCCCCAGGATTAAGTCCATTACATTGGGGGATTCCTGGGAAATCTTATTGATGCGCCTTGCATCCACCCCATGCTTCTGCAAGAATTTGGCCGTGCTTCGGGTAGCGTAGATTTTATAGCCCAAAGCCTCGAAACGCTTGGCCACATCCACAGCCTCCGGCTTATCGGCATCCTTTACCGTCATAATCATCTGCTTGTGCCTGGGAAGCTGCACGCCCGCCCCCAGGAAAGCCTTGTATAAAGCCTCGTCAAAGGTCTTCCCAATCCCCAAACATTCCCCTGTGGACTTCATTTCCGGCCCCAAGCTAATCTCTGCGCCCCGCAGTTTCTCAAAAGAGAAGACTGGCATCTTGATGGCCACATATTCCGCTTCCGGCGCTAAGCCTGTAGGGTATCCCATGCCTTTTAGGGAATTGCCGATAATGACCCGGGTGGCCAAATCCACAATGGGGATGCCGGTGACCTTGCTGATATAGGGGACTGTCCGAGAGGAACGGGGGTTTACCTCTATGACATAGACTTCCTCTTCCATTGCAATAAACTGGATATTAATCAAGCCTACCACATGGAGCGCCCGTGCCAGGCGGCGGGTATATTCCACAATCTTATCCTTTACCTCCTGGCTGATGGTGGGCGCCGGGTACACGGAAATGCTGTCCCCGGAATGCACCCCGGTACGCTCGATATGTTCCATAATGCCTGGGATTAAAATATCTGTGCCGTCGCATACGGCGTCTACTTCAATTTCTTTCCCCTGCAGGTACTTGTCCACCAGGATAGGATGGTCCTGGGCAATTCGGTTGATGATTTCCATAAATTCTTCGATTTCCTGATCCGAGTAAGCAATCTGCATGCCTTGCCCGCCCAGCACATAAGAAGGGCGTACCAGGACGGGATAGCCCAGGCGCCCCGCCACCTCCTTGGCCTCTTCTGCCGTAAAGACCGTGCCTCCGGCTGCCCGGGGTATCTGGGTCTTTTCTAAGATTTTGTCAAAGAGCTCCCTGTCTTCCGCCGCATCCACGTCCTCTGCTTTCGTGCCTAGAATCGGTACGCCCATTTTCATCAGGCTCTCGGTCAGCTTGATGGCTGTCTGGCCGCCAAACTGCACCACTGCGCCGTCCGGCTGCTCTAAGCGCACGATACTCTCTACGTCCTCTGGCGTCAGCGGCTCGAAATAAAGCTTATCCGCAATGTCAAAGTCCGTGGAGACCGTCTCTGGGTTATTATTGACAATGATGGTCTCATAGCCTTCCTTGGCGAAAGCCCACGTACAATGGACGGAACAATAATCAAACTCAATGCCCTGGCCGATGCGGATAGGCCCGGAACCTAAGACCAGAATCTTTTTGCGCCCAGACGTCTGCATGGCCTCGTTCCCACTGCCATAGCAGGAATAATAATATGGCGTCTCGGCGGCAAACTCAGCGGCACAAGTATCCACCATTTTAAAGGCGGCTGTGATATGGTTATGAAAACGCATATCCCGGACTTCTGGCTCTGCCTTACCCGTAAGGGCTGCGATGACATGGTCTGGGAATTCGAGGCGCTTTGCCTCTTTCAGCAGGTCCAGCGTCAGCGGCTCCTGCCTCAGGCGCTGCTCCATCTCCACCAAGATGGCGATTTTATCAATAAACCAGCAGTCTATCATGGTAATCTCGTGGATTTCTTCATAGGAAATCCCTTTCCGCAAGGCCTCGGCAATCACCCAAATCCTGCGGTCGTCCACTTTCTGGAGGCGTTTCCTCAGCTCGCCTTCCGAAAGGCCTGAGAAATCGTAAGACATCATGCTGTCCACATGCTGTTCCAGGGAACGGATGGCCTTCATCAGCGCCCCTTCAAAATTGGTACAGATGCTCATGACCTCGCCGGTAGCTTTCATCTGGGTGGTCAGGGAACGTTTGGCTGTAATAAATTTGTCAAAGGGCAGCCTGGGGATTTTCACCACGCAGTAATCCAGCATGGGCTCAAAGCTGGCGTATGTCTTCTGGGTGATGGCGTTTTTAATCTCGTCTAAGGTATATCCTAGGGCAATCTTAGCCGCCACCTTGGCAATGGGGTATCCGGTGGCTTTGCTGGCCAAGGCGGAAGAACGGCTGACCCGGGGGTTTACCTCTATCACGCAGTATTCAAAGCTGGTGGGGTGCAGGGCGTATTGGACATTGCAGCCCCCGGTGATGCCCAGCTCCGAAATGATATTTAAGGCAGAGGTGCGGAGCATCTGGTACTCCTTATCCCCCAAGGTCTGAGAAGGGGCCACCACAATGCTGTCCCCCGTATGGACGCCTACCGGGTCAATATTTTCCATGTTGCAGACGGTGATGCAGTTGCCTGCCGCATCCCGCATCACTTCATATTCGATTTCCTTCCATCCTGCGATGCACCGCTCCACCAGCACTTCCCCCACGCGGCTTAAGCGGAGGCCGTTGGACAGGATGTCCACCAGTTCCGTCTCGTTATGGGCGATGCCGCCGCCGCTCCCCCCCAGGGTATAGGCCGGGCGCAGCACAACCGGATAGCCAATCGTATTCGTGAAGGCAATGCCGTCTTCCACATTGTGAACCACCTGGGAAGGGGCGCAGGGCTCCCCAATCTTTTCCATCGTGTCCTTGAAAGCCTGCCGGTCTTCCGCTTTGAAAATGGTCTCCGCCGTAGTGCCGATAAGCTTCACGCCATGCCGCCCCAAAAAACCGGATTCTGCCAGCTCCATGCCTAAGTTCAGGCCGGCCTGGCCGCCCAGGGTGGGGAGGACGCTGTCTGGCTTTTCCTTGAGGATAATCTGCTCTAAAACTTTGGCGGTCAACGGCTCAATATATACCTGGTCTGCAATCTCCTTATCTGTCATAATGGTGGCAGGGTTGGAATTGACCAAGACCACTTCTATGCCTTCTTCCTTCAGAGAACGGCAAGCCTGGGTTCCGGCATAATCAAATTCTGCTGCCTGCCCGATGACGATAGGGCCGGAACCAATCACTAATACTTTCTTGATATCTGGATTTTTTGGCATTATCGATTCCCTCCCATCCTATTGATAAAACGGTCGAACAAGTACCCGCTGTCCTGGGGGCCCGGGCAGGCCTCCGGGTGGAACTGCACTGTGAAAATATTTTTCCCTGTGTATTTCAAGCCTTCGTTGGTGCCATCGTTGACATTGACAAAAGCAGGGACGGCGACGGATGGGTCCAAGTTCTCCGTGTCAACCACATAACCATGGTTTTGGGAAGATATATAGACCCTTCCGGTCTCTAAATCCTTCACCGGATGGTTGCCGCCCCGGTGGCCGTATTTCATCTTATGGGTATCGGCCCCATTGGCAAGAGCCATCAGCTGATGCCCCAGGCAGATGGCGAAGATTGGCACGTCCGATGCGTACAGTTTCTTGATTTCCTGGATAATCTGGCCGCATTCCTTGGGGTCGCCGGGGCCGTTGCTGAGCATGATGCCGTCCGGCCGGGCGGATAGGATTTCCTCCGCCGATGTGTGCGCCGGGTAGACCGTCACCTGGCATCCCCTGTCCTGAAGAGACTTGGCGATGTTTTTCTTCGCGCCTAAATCCAGCAGAGCCACCTGCTTCTTCTTCCCTTTTAAGACAGAAATGCCGGCGCAGGTGACCTTGTCCACAACATTCCCAGGCTTATATGCCCGCAGCCGGGGGAGGATTTCTTCAAACTGGTAATCCTCATCTGTAGTAATCATGCCGTTCATCGTGCCTTTCTCCCGGAGGATTTTGGTCAAGGCCCTGGTGTCCACGCCGGCAATCCCCGGAATATCGTGCTGATGCAGGAAATCCTGGATAGAGCCTTGGCAGCGGAAATTGCTGGGCATCCTGGAAAGTTCCCGGACGATATAGCCCTCTACCCAGGGCTTCTGGGATTCCATATCCGGCGTAATGCCGTAATTCCCAATCAAGGGGTAGGTCATGGCCACTGCCTGTCCGGCGTAAGAGGGGTCTGTCAGTACCTCCAGGTAGCCTGTCATAGATGTGTTAAAGACAATTTCGCTGATGGACTCTCTGGCCGAGCCGATGCTTGCGCCTTCGAATACAGTGCCGTCTTCCAGTATTAGAAATGCTCTCATTTTATCACTGCCCTTTCTGTTTGGTATGCGATATTACAGGCGGGAAGCCTAATTTTTGGCAAAAAAAAAGAATTGACTGCGCCGTTGCATTCTTTTTCTTGTGTCCAATATGTGTTTTCCCGAGGATACCATGGGCACCGGCGCGCCTGCACCCACATATCCCCTCAAAATTATTAGCATTTTAACACATTGGGGCGCACATTTCAACCTTTCAGGATAACAAATTTTATTTTGATGTTTCAGAAAAGGAAATGGCCGCCCCATATCCAGAACTGGCTGGATTTTATCTTAATAGCTCCAATAACATAGATGGATATGGTATGTAACCATCTCTATTACTATAACAGCAGATATCATATGGGGCTTTATTTCCCTGTATCTCTGCCTTCTTATATCTTTTGTTTGGCCTGATATAACAAAAAAGCTGGAACATATCCTTTATTTCTTTCCTGCCTTTGCTAAGCGCAACCAACTTTCTGCAAAGGGTCTTTAAATCATCATTATTTAGAACGGGCAATGTTTTATCTGAAGCGCCTGCAACTGCTGCAAAAACAAAATCTCTATTTGTGACATATTTTGCCGCTTGCGGATATGATATTTGATCCTGCATGTATTGTATGCTTTGCAGAATCTGTTCTATTGTATGTTTTGCTTCCTTTTCATTTTTTGTGCCTTTTAACTCAATAATCCAGGTTATATTCAGGTTTTTATAATTATCCTTTATCGTATATACAAGATTGTCGCATATAAAACTCCCTTCAGGCAATCCTGTAATCAGGCCACCATCCACCTGTACCACTTCCACTGAATTTCCAACATCAATCTGCAAAGGAACAAATGCTTTGCTGTCATGCCCTGTATCTTCAATTTTGTATTTTTCCCCCTCTTTCTTCTCTGTGATGAAGGAACCCCTCTGCCCTTTTTGTTTTCCCATATCTTTCTCTCATTCCCTATCCAACTCTATATTATACAACGCAGTATATAATTCATTCACCTGTAATGACACATCGTCAATCAGGCTGGACTTTATCTCTCTTTCTTCATCATCCAATAAATTAATATAATCTTTTCCTTCTGTCCCCTCTGTTTTGCATAACAATTTGTATGCGGAAAGCCCCCCCTTTCTAATGAGATATTTCTTATTCATTATATTAGAGACTTCTCTCTCCTGGCCTTCCCCTGTCAGGACGCCTGCATAATATAGGTTATTGGCAGCTGTGAGGATATAAGGGCTATGCGTTGTAATAAAAACGTTGTTATCCTGTATATTTGTAAAGAATGCAATATATTCCATAATCTCCTTTTGCAGCGCTGGATAAATATGCGCCTCTGGCTCCTCAATGATTAAAAATACTTTTTCCTGGCGCAGCAACAAAACATACAAGAAATTCAAAAGCCATAATATCTCCTGCTGCCCAGATGATGCAAAATTGATTATGATTGGATGAATATCTCCTTCTATCCTCAAAAACTCCGTGCTGCCATTATAAAAATACTCACCCTTTTCCATCTTGACAATCCACTCTGCAATCCTTTTAACATCAAACTGCCTCTGGGCTACCGGATAAAAACGATGGGCTTCTTTTACGCCATCCCGAAAACTTTTACGCACACTGTCCATTAATATCATAAAAGTTTCTGTTATTAAATCCAAATTCCCTGCCAGATTCATGATTGCGCGGTTATTAGACATAACTGTCAAAAGGCTGCGTCCTGCTGGGATATAATAAGTTTCCAAGCTGTCGCAAAAAACCGCATTTACTTCTCGGGTAATCATTTCATGATTCCTTCTTCGATTCTCATTCGCAAGCGCAAGACTGATTCCGATAGCCCCCTCATTACTGTAATACATTTTCTGCACCTCTTTTTGAAGCTGTCGTATAGAACCTAATAATTGGGGGGAATATTTCACATTAATATATTGCTTCTTTTTCTCTCCTTCTTTTAACTTTACTTGAATGCCTATACCTTCTGCATACTCATATTCCATAAAGAAATCCGGATTTAAGTCCCAACTGTACCCAAATAATTTTATAAAAATATTCTTTAATTCAGATTTTATCGCCCTGTCAAACCAAACCTGCTCTTGGGATTCATTGTTATAAGAATTGGAATCACATACCTGTGTAAGATAATCAATAATCTTCGTTTTTATCATCTTAAAATAATAGACGCTTTTTGCAATTGTGCTCTTTCCTGTAGCCTGCTCCCCAATCAGTAAATTAAATTTCTCAATTTCCATTTCAAAATTTTTCACCGGCCCATTATTTTTAATCCAGATTTTCTGCATCCCATCACCCGCTTAATTATTTTGCCAATTTCTATTTTATATCAAAGACTCACTTTCATTTTTAATCCTTCGATTCCACCACCACCAGCACGCCTTCCCGGAAGGACACCTCCGCCTGCTCCCCTGCAATCTCATTGCTGACCCCCAGGGAATGGTAACAGCGCAGCACGGCGTCTTCCAATGGGTATTTCATCCCCCGCAGGGTAAGCCCCGTCACCTCCGGCGTAAAGGGCAGCAGGGACACATAGCGCCCATACTGCTCCTCCTTCTTCAGCGCAAAGCCTTCCCGCACCATCCGAATCCGATTGTTGGGATCCACCATCAGGCACTTGGCTCCCCGCTCCATGGCCATGCCAAGCAGGTGGATATTCCCCAGCACGTGGTCAATCCGGGTCCCAGTGGCACCCAGAAGGTGGATGCTGCCGCAGCCCTTGTCAATTGCCATGCGGATGGCAATTTCCGTGTCCGTCTCATCCTTTTCCGGCTGGAACTGCAGGATAACCGGCTTTTGGGAATTTCCCGTTCCAAGATATCTTTTAAGCGCCGCAGGCTCTGCGGAGTCAAAATCCCCCACAATATAATCGGGAGTCCAGCCGCTTCTGGCAAAAAACCCTATGCCGGAATCCGCTGCAATTACCAAATCAAAAGAATGGCTTGCGGCATAAGACGCTATAAAGGAATCCTCCAAATGGCCGCCGCTGACAATCAATGCTTGCACTTCTTCTTCCCTGCTTTCTAAATATAAATATTTTATGGCAATGCGTTCATTTCCCTGCGATAGGAGTTAGCCTTAGGCATCGCCCATTTTTTTCAAAAACGCCTTGACATTCCCCTCAATATCCCCCTTGAAGATAGCGCTCCCGGCCACAATGACATTCGCCCCGGCTTCTAACACGCTTTCCACATTTTCCAAGGTGACTCCCCCATCCACCTCAATATCGGTTTCAAGCCCACGGTCCTCTATCATCCGCCGCAGCCTCTGAATTTTCCCTAGCATGCTTGGAATAAACTTCTGCCCCCCAAATCCTGGATTCACCGTCATCAAAAGCACCATATCCAGTTTGGGCAGCACATACTCCAACACGCTTAAGTCCGTAGCCGGGTTCAGAGCCACAGCCGCTTTACGGCCCAGCTGCTTCACCTCATCAATGGCGCGGTCCAAATGCCTGCAGCTTTCTGCATGCACGGTAAACATATCCGCCCCGCATTCTGCCAAATCCCTTAAATACCGAGCGGGATCATCAATCATCAAATGCAAATCAAACATACGCTCCGTACAGGGGCGAAGGCTCCGAATGACCGGCATCCCAAAGGAAATGCTGGGCACGAATGCCCCATCCATGACGTCAATATGCACATAATGTGCGCCTGCCTGATCTACACACCTGACCTGTTCCCCCAAACAGGTGAAATCCGCCGATAATATCGATGGCGCTAAATAATTCATAAAAACCTCCATTCTGTGCCTTTTTCGCACACATTTTCCCTTCTCCTAATATTTCTTGCTGTTCTTCAATTCCTCATACAGCAATACATAGTTTTCGTAACGGGCTGCGCTGATTCTCCCTTCCC
>CAOKUK010000070.1 GCA_948472595.1 uncultured Eubacterium sp. | reverse complement strand
CCATGGGTATGGCTCCCAAGTCATCCAGGCGCTGTTCCATGAGGATTACCAGAGGGCGGAGCAGATTTACCAGGAGGCCAAGGAATACTCCAGGGGATTGATTGCAGATATGGAAAAAATCCTGCAGATTGCAGGCGGGTGACGTTAGAAGATTGTCGCAAAAAGGCGCTGGAAAATAGAATTTGTATTTTCCAGCGCCTTTTTGCGGCTTTTTGCAGAGAAAGCAAGGGATATTGGGCGCAAATAACGGAAACTGGAAATTTTCTATTGCTTTTTCAGGCTCGATAGGCTAGAATGGATAGTAAATGTGGGGAAAAGTGGCGTAAAAGGGTAAGAAAGTGGCGGCCGGCAGGTGATTTCTATGTTCATGGGAGAATACAACCATTCAATTGACGCAAAAGGCAGGCTGATAGTCCCAGCAAAGCTCCGGGAGCAGTTAGGGGATGAATTTGTGGTGACTAAGGGGCTGGATGGATGCCTGTTTGCGTATCCCAAGGAAGAGTGGAAGGCCATTGAATTGAAATTCCGGGAGGTGTCGCAATTTTCCAAGGACGCCCGTAAGTTCGCCAGGTTTTTCTTTGCAGGCGCAGCCGCCTGCGAGGTGGACAAGCAGGGGCGCATCCTCTTGCCGGCAGTCTTGCGGGGATTTGCCGGGATTGAGAAAGAAGTCGTCTTAGCAGGCGTTGCAAGCCGCGTAGAAATCTGGAGCAAGGCCAGATGGCAGGCGGAGAATGGGTATGATGACATGGAAGAGGTTGCGGAGCATATGGCCAGCATGGGCCTTGTGATATAGGCAGGGCTTGTCAGGCATGGGAAATGGCGGAAAGGGGGGCTTATGGAATTTCAGCATAAATCTGTGCTTTTGGAAGAGTCAATTGCATATTTGGATGTGAAAGCAGACGGGATTTATGTGGACGGAACCCTAGGCGGGGGCGGCCATTCCTATGAGATTTGCAAGCGTCTTTCCGAAAGGGGCAGGCTTGTGGGGATTGACCAGGATGGGGACGCCATCCAGGCGGCCGCTGCAAGGCTGGCGGAATTTCAGGACAGGGTCAGAATCTGCAGGAGCAATTTTAGCGAGATGCCAAAGGAGCTGGCGCAGCTTGGCATTGCCCAGGCGGATGGCATTTTGCTGGATTTGGGGGTGTCTTCCTACCAGCTGGACGACCCGGAGCGGGGGTTTGCATACCGCATGGACGCCCCGTTGGATATGCGGATGGACAAGCGCCAGGGATTCACAGCCCAGGATTTAGTCAATACATACAGTGAGGCAGAGCTGTGCCGCATTATCCGGGAATACGGGGAGGAGAGGTTTGCGGGCCGCATTGCCAGGCAGATTGTGGCGGCAAGGGCCAAAAAGGAGATTGCGTCCACTGGGGAGCTGGTGGATATGATTCGGGCGGCAATCCCAGCCAAGGCGCAAAAAGGCGGGGGGCATCCGGCCAAGCGGACCTTCCAGGCAATTCGGATTGAGCTGAACCGTGAATTGGAGGTGCTTCAGGAATCCTTGGAAGATATGATTGGATTGCTGGCTCCTAAGGGGCGGATTTGCGTCATAACTTTCCATTCCCTGGAAGACCGGATTGTGAAGGAGAGCTTCAGAAAAAGCGAGAATCCCTGCACTTGCCCCAGTAATTTTCCAGTATGCATATGCGGGAAGAAACCACTCGGGAGGGTGGTCACCAGGAAGCCGGTTTTGCCATCTGAGGAGGAGGCCTTGCGCAACCCGCGCGCAAAGAGCGCAAAGCTTCGAGTGTTTGAGAAGCAGTAGCAGCAAGAACCAGGTAACGGCCCAGCGGAGGATGGAAAAGCGCTGGATGCTTATAAGACTAGTACAGAACAGGAGTGAGGACGTTGAGGCAGCAGGATAGGAATCAGGCAGAAGAGAAGACAGTGCGGCTCATAGAGGGGAATACCGTAAAGCAGATGCAGGCAGCTCCCAACAGGCATGGGGAAGAGGTGCACCGGGAGCTGGAGGAGAAAAAGAGGCGGGAACGGGAAGAGGAGGAGCGAAGGCGCAAACAGGAGAAAGAGGCCAGGGCGCGCAAGCGCAAGCAGAAGGCCGTGGCCCGAAAGAACCAGGAGAAAGCCCTTCGGATGAGCTCTGGGTATCTGCTATTTGTGGCAATTGCAATCATTGCCTTGGTAGGGGTGACAATGGGCTACCTGCAGCTTCGGTCTGAGCTTACCAGGAATACGAAAAGTGTGGCTGCCTTAGAGAGGGAAGTATTGGATTTGAAGACAAACAACGAGGCCAAGCAGCAGAAGATCGACGCTTCCGTGGATTTGGAGAGCATCCGCCAAAAGGCCATGGGAGAACTGGGCATGGTATATCCTTCGGAGGGGCAGATTGAGTATTTTAAGATGGAAGACAGCGACTACATGCACCAGTACGATGAGATACCCTAATGCCGGATTGTGTGATAAGGAAGAGGGAAGGGAAGAGCATTGGCTAGGAGAAAGAGAGTTCCGAAGAAGAGGGGGGCGGCAAAGTTCCTAAAGCGGATGAAGAAGAAGCTATTGTTCCTGTATGGGATTTCCATGTTCCTGCTGGCTTTGCTGGTGGGGAGGCTGATGTACATTGGGCAGGTCAAGGGCAAGGAATATGAGCAGCAGGTGCTGAGCCAGCAAGGGTATGACAACCAGATCCTGCCTTACCAGCGGGGGGAGATTCTGGACAGGAAAGGCACAATTTTAGCGAACAGCGTGGATATCTACAATTTGGTCCTGGACTGCAAGCAGATTAATGAGGTGACGGACAAGGAGAAAGAGGAGAGGAAATATTTAGATCCTACCGTGGAGGCGATTGTGGCATGTTTTTCGGACGTGACGGAAGAGGAAGTAAGGGCTGCCCTGGCAGAGAGACCGGACAGCCGTTATTTTGTTTTGCGCAAAAAGCTGCCTTATGAAGATACCGTAAGGTTCCAGGAATACCAGGAGGAGCTGAACGACAAGGGCAAAAAGGCGCATCCCTATGTGGCGGGCGTGTGGTTTGAGAAGGGTTACCAGAGGGAATACCCCAACCATACCCTGGCCAGCAAGATTTTGGGCTATACAGTGACCGGGGATGAGGGGATTGGCGGCTTGGAGGGCTATTACGACAGCATCCTGAATGGAATCAATGGGCGGCAGTACGGCTACATGAACGGGGACAACAATGTGGAGCGCACAGTCAAAGAGCCGGTGAATGGGAAGAGCCTGGTCACCACCATAGACCTTAATGTCCAGAAGGTGATTGAGCAAAAAATTGCAGAGTTCCAGGAGGAGCATCGAAACGAGGTGCGCCAGGGCGCCGGCAGCGAGAACACGGCAGTGCTTGTCATGGATCCCAGGAACGGCGAGATATTGGCCATGTCGGATGATTTGGTCTATGACCCCAATAATCCTCGAAGCCTTTCTTTGTATTATACGAAGGAGGAGCGCAAAGCCCTAAGCAAGGAGGAGAAGATTGAGAAGCTGGACAAGATTTGGCAGAATTACTGCGTGACCAACAGCTTTGAGCCAGGCTCTACGGCTAAGCCCTTTACAGTGGCCACCGGGATGGAGACGGGGAAGCTTCGGGAGTGGTATGAATGCGACGGCATGGAGCATGTGGGCGGGCATGATATCCATTGCGTGCAGCGGGCTGGCCATGGCTCCCAGACAGTAGAGGAGACCTTGATGAATTCCTGCAATGACGCCATGATGCAGATGGCGGCAGAAATCGGGAAAGAAGACTTCTATAGGTACCAGAACATTTTTGGTTTCGGCCTCCAGACCCATATCGACCTTCCAGGGGAGCCGTCTTTTTATTTTATGTACAATGCGGATACCACGGATGCGGCGTCCTTGGCCACCAATTCTTTCGGGCAGAATTTTAATGTGACTATGGTGCAGATGGCGTCGGTGTTTTCCTCCTTAATCAATGGCGGCTATTATTACCAGCCCCATGTGGTGAAGCGGATTTTGGATGACGGCGGGAATACGGTGCAGGAAATAGAGCCTGTCATCTTAAAGCAGACGGTTTCCAAGCAGACCAGCGACAAGCTGAGGGGCTACCTTTACAGTACCGTCTCCAAAGGCACCGGGAAAAGCGCCAAGGTAGAGGGCTATTCCATGGGCGGCAAGACAGGGACTGCGGAGAAGGGGGACCGGACGGAAGATCGGTATATCGTGTCCTTTATTGGGTTTGCCCCGGCTGAGAACCCGCAGGTGCTGGTCTATGTGGTGATTGACGAAGCCAATGTGTCTCAGGAGAAGCAGAGCAGCGCCCTGGCCACCGCCTTGGCTAAGGAAATTTTCACGGAAATCCTCCCATGCCTCAATATTTTCCCCGATGAAGAAATCCCGAAGGAAGCGGGGCAGGAGGGAGACGCCGCAGGGGCAGAGGGAGGCCAGGAAGGCAACCCTGCAGGGACAGAGGGAGACCAGTGGCAGTCTCCAGAGGGGACAGAGGGAGGCCGGGAAGGCAGCCCTGCAGGGACAGAAGGAGGCCAGTGGCAGCCTCCAGAGGGGACAGAGGGAGGCCAGGAAGGCGACCCTGCAGGGACAGAAGGAGGCCAGGAAGGCAATCCCACAGGGACAGAAGGAGACCAGTGGCAGTCTCCGGAAGGGAATGAGGGAGACCAGTGGCAGCCTCCAGAAGGGAATGAAGGAGACCAGTGGCAGTCTCCGGAAGGGAATGAGGGAGACCAGTGGCAGTCTCCGGAAGGGAATGAGGGAGACCAGTGGCAGCCTCCAGAAGGAGAGGAAGGAAGCCAACAATAGTTTGGCTCATGGAATAAAATTGCACATAACCTCATGGAAGGCGTAATAGATTGTAGTAATAGACGTTATGAGGTTGGCGCATGTTTCGCAACAAAACATACAACCGCAGGAAAATACTGATTATTTTTACGGTAGTGACGATGATTTTGATGCTTTTGGCGGTGAGGCTGGTATACCTGATGGTATTCTGTTCGGAATACTATGGGCAGAAGGCGGAGGATTTGCATGAACGGGAGCGGGACATTAAAGCGGCCCGGGGGAAAATCATAGACGCCACCGGCACGGTGCTGGCCACGAACCGCACAGTCTGCACAATTTCTGTCATACACAGCCAGATAAAGGAACCGGAACGGGTGGTGGAAGCCCTGTCCAAGGAGCTGGGGATGGATCGGGAGGCTGTCCAAAAACGGGTAGAAAAGGTCAGCTCCATAGAGCGGATTAAGTCAAATGTGGATAAGGAGACAGGGGACCGCATCCGGGAATACGGCTTGGATGGGGTCAAGGTGGATGAGGATTATAAGCGGTATTACCCTTTTGGGAGCCTGGCCTCCAAGGTGCTGGGGTTTACAGGGGGGGATAACCAAGGGATTATTGGCCTGGAGGTCATCTATGAAGATTACCTAAAGGGAAGCAATGGCAAAATCCTGACCCTTACGGATGCCAGGGGCGTGGAGATTGAGAACGCTGGGGAGCGGCGCCAAGAGCCAATTGATGGGAACAACTTACATATCAGCCTGGATTACAATATCCAGATGTATTGTGAGCAGGCGGCTAAAAAGGTGATGGAGGCCAAATCGGCAGATGGGGTGTCCATCATTGTCATGAACCCCCAGGACGGGGAGGTGATGGCAATGGTGAATGTGCCGGAGTTTGACCTGAACGACCCTTTTACCCTGGCGCCAGAGCTTCAGAAGCAAGGGGCTTCTCCCCAGGCAGAGGAGGCGATGCAGACAGAGAAGGCCGCACAGCAGCCAGAGGAAGCTCCCAAGGACAACGCTCAGGACTTGCTGAACCAGATGTGGAGGAACCCTTGCATCAGCGATACTTATGAGCCCGGGTCCGTGTTTAAGATTATCACAGCCTCTTCTGCTTTTGAGGAGGGGGTGGTGAGCCTGAACGACCATTTCTTCTGCCCGGGCTATAAATTGGTGGAAGACAGGAGGATTCATTGCCACAAGCGCGTGGGCCATGGCTCGGAGGACTTCACCCAAGGCATCATGAATTCCTGCAACCCGGTATTTATTGAGCTGGGGCAGCGCCTGGGCGTGGATAATTTTTATAAGTATTTCCAGCGGTTTGGCCTGCTCTCCAGGACGGGGATTGACCTGCCGGGCGAGGCGGGGACGATCATGCATGACAAGAAGAATGTGGGGCCGGTAGAGTTGGCCACAGTGTCTTTTGGCCAGTCTTTCCAGATCACCCCCATACAGCTGGCCACCACGGTGTCCTCTTTGGTCAATGGCGGCAGGCGCATCACCCCGCATTTTGGCGTGTCCGTCAAGGACAGCCAAGGCGGATTGGTGGAGGCGCTCCAGTACCCGGTGCAGGAGGGGATTGTGAGCAGCGAGACCTCTAAGACCCTCCGTATGGTCTTGGAGAAGGTGGTTTCTGAGGGCAGCGGGAATAAGGCTTATATCGAAGGCTTTTCCATAGGGGGGAAGACGGCCACTTCCCAGACCTTGCCCAGGAGCGCCAACAAGTACATTTCTTCTTTCCTGGGGTTTGCCCCGGCGGAGGACCCACAGGTGCTGGCATTGGCCATTATCAACAATCCCCAGGGCATCTATTATGGGGGGACGATTGCGGCGCCGGTGGTGAAGGAGATTTTTTCGAATATCCTTCCCTATCTGGGAATTGAGAAAGCGAACCCTTGAAAAAACTTGCATAATGTGAGAAAAGGCTATATAATGAAAACGCTGCATCGATTTCCAAAGGCTGCAGCATAAGAATACGGTGAGCGAAGACATCGTAGAAACGAAGAGGTGCAGAGAAAATGACACAGAAAGTAATAGTCCCAGTGCTGATCTCCTTTGCCATTACCTCCCTTCTAGGGCCGGTCATCATCCCTTTATTGCGGAGAATGAAGGCAGGGCAGACAGAGCGGGAAGAATTAAAGTCCCATTTAAAGAAAACGGGCACCCCCACCATGGGCGGGCTGATGATATTGGCGGGCATTATTGCCACCTCCTTAATCTATATGAAGGATTATCCTAAAATCATGCCCATCCTGTTTGTGACGGTAGGCTTTGGCGTGGTGGGCTTTCTGGATGATTTCCTGAAGGTGGTGCTTCATCGGACTGACGGCTTGATGCCGGCGCAGAAGATGGCAGGGCAGTTTTTGGTGACTGGGGTGTTCGCCCTATACCTCTGCCGCTCCACAGACACGGCGTTCCAGATGCTGGTTCCCTTTACCGGGGGCTTTGAGGATGGATTCTACCTGGATTTGGGCTGGCTGGCTATCCCGGTCATGTTCCTGGCCATTATAGGGACTGTGAACGGCGCTAATTTCACCGATGGGTTAGACGGCCTGGCCTCTAGCGTGACTGTGCTGATTGCCACGTTTTTCTCCGTAGTGGCCATTGGGACCCACAGCGGCATTGAGCCCATTACCTGTGCCGTGGTAGGCGCGCTTTTGGGTTTTTTGCTGTTTAACGTATACCCAGCCAGCGTGTTTATGGGGGATACAGGATCTTTGGCCTTGGGGGGCTTTGTGGCTTCCACGGCTTACATGATGCAGATGCCCATGTTCATCTTGATTGTGGCGCTGATTTACTGGGTGGAGCTGCTGTCGGTTATGATACAGGTGACATACTTTAAGAAGACAGGCGGGAAACGCATTTTCCGTATGGCTCCCATCCACCATCATTTTGAGCTGGGCGGTTGGTCAGAGACTCGGGTGGGGGCGGTGTTTTCCATTGCCACCGCAATACTTTGCCTGGTAGGCCTGCTTGCCTTATAGGAGGCGCAGTATGATTGCAGGGAGGGAACGACATTGGATTTGAGAGGAAAGAGATTTTTGGTGGTGGGCGCAGGCTTAAGCGGCATTGCGGCCACGGAGCTGTTAAAGGGGCAGGGGCTTTCCGTATGCCTTTTTGATGGGAATAAAGGCCTGATGGAAGAGGATATCCGAAAGAAGTCTGCATTATTGCAAGATGTAGAAATCTATCTGGGAAGCCTGCCCCAGGAGGCGCTGGAGGGCTGCGATATCGCCGTCTTGAGCCCTGGGGTGCCTACGGACATACCTTCTGTGGAGCGCATGCGCCAGGCAGGGATGGCGATTTGGGGAGAGATTGAGCTGGGCTATGCCTTTGAGCAGGGCAGGGTGCTGGCCATTACGGGCACCAACGGGAAGACTACCACTACGGCGCTGCTGGGCGACATTATGAAGCGCCATTTCGACCATGTGCAGGTGGTGGGGAACATTGGGATTCCCTATACCGCTTTGGCGGCGGGCTCTCGGCCGGATTCCGTGACGGTGGCGGAAATCAGCAGCTTCCAGCTGGAGACCATCCATGCGTTCTGCCCCCAGGTATCTGCTATCCTGAACATTACGCCGGATCATCTGAACCGCCACCACACCATGGAGAACTATGAGAATGCGAAAAAGCGGATAGCCATGAACCAGGGAAGCGGCCAGGTCTGCGTGCTGAACTATGAAGACCCTGTGCTGCGTGAGTTCGCAGGCCAGACGAAAGCCCAGGTTCTCTTTTTCAGCAGCGCCAGGAAGCTTTTGGAGGGCATTTACCTGGATGGGGATCAGATTGTATGGCGCATGGGGGGCGAGGAAGCCTGCGTTTGCAGCACCAGGCAGTTGCAGCTTTTGGGAAAGCACAATTATGAGAATGCCATGGCCGCCGCAGCCATGGCGCTGTCATTTGGCGTGCCCATGAAGGCAGTAAGGGAAGCGCTCTTGGCATTTGCCGCTGTGGAGCACAGGATTGAATATGTGGCTACAAAGAAAGGCGTGCGCTTTTACAATGACTCCAAGGGCACGAACCCGGATGCAGCAATCCAGGCCGTGCGGGCGATGGAGTGGCCGACCCTGCTGATTGGGGGCGGCTACGATAAGGGCTCTGCGTATGACAGCTGGATTCAGTCCTTCGGCGGGAAAGTGAAGAAGCTGGTGCTTTTGGGAGCCACCAGGGAGAAAATCCGGGATACAGCCATCCGCCTAGGCTATCCCGCACAGAATATCCTCCTGGTGGAGAGCTTGGAGGAGGCGGTTGACGCATGCGTCGCCAGCGCAGATGCCGGAGACGCCGTGCTGCTGTCCCCGGCATGCGCAAGCTGGGGCATGTTCCGGAACTATGAGCAGCGAGGAGAAAGATTTAAGGAAATGGTGAGGGCGATAAGAGAAGAGGATACAACGGGGCGATGAAAGCATGGGCAATTGCCATAAAGTGAGATTATAAGTCAGGAGCGCTGGTATGAGCAGAAAAAGGAAAGCAGACAAAAGAGAAAGGAAAAACCGCTATTTGGACTATAGCCTGCTGTTGATTGTGTTTTTCTTATTGTGCTTTGGGCTGGTGGTGCTTTACAGCACAAGCGCTTATAACGGGCAGGTGAAGTTTGGGAATCCGAGTTACTACCTGAAAAAGCAGCTGATTGCGGATGTGATTGGGATTGCCGCCCTGGCGCTTGTGGCCTGGCTGGATTACAGGATATGGCAGTATTTCTGGTGGCTCGCTTACCTTATGGGCTTGGGGCTCTGCATTGCCGTGCTGTTTGTGGGCGATGTCCACAATGGCGCCAGGCGGTGGCTCGATTTGGGGGTTGTGAGCTTCCAGCCCTCGGAGGCTGCGAAGCTGGCGATTATCGTGTTTTTGGCAACAGTCATCAGCCATATGCCTCGGCAGATTGGGAAATTCTCAGCCTTAATCAAGGTGATGGTGATGGTGGCTCCGATGGCTGGGGTTGTGGCGGTTGAGAATCTGAGCACGGCCATTATCATCATGGGGATTGCGATTTCCCTGGTATTTGTGGCCAGCCCTAAGTATATGCAGTTTTTTGTCCTGGGGGGCGCAGTGATTGCGGCGGGGGCGGCATTTGTGCTGCTGGAGGCTTACCGCGCGGAGCGTTTCCTAATTTGGCTGGAGCCGGAAAAGCATGAGAAGGGTTACCAGACCCTCCAGGGGCTGTATGCCATTGGCTCGGGCGGCCTGTTTGGCAAGGGCCTGGGAGGGGGCATGCAGAAATTAGGGTTTGTGCCGGAAGCGCAGAACGACATGATTTTCTCTATCATCTGCGAGGAGCTGGGCTTGTTTGGGGCTGTCTGCGTCATTATTCTGTTTGCTATATTGATTTGGCGGTTTATGGTCATTGCCAGCAATGCGCAGGATTTGTATGGGGCGCTCCTGGTGACGGGGGTGATGGCGCACATCGCAATCCAGGTAATCCTGAACATTGCCGTTGTGACCAATTCCATCCCCAATACGGGAATTTCCCTTCCGTTTATCAGCTACGGCGGCACCTCCATCGTGTTTTTGATGGCGGAAATCGGGCTGGCCCTAAGCGTCTCCAGGGGGATTCCCCTGGAGGAGTGAGGTGCAGGGGCTTAGAAGGAAAGGGGGCATCCAAAGGATAGGGAATGGGTAGAAGAAAGAGGAAAAGAAAGCGCTTTAAGGCAGCCTTGCGGCTGTTCCTTGCCATGGCGCTTTTGACAGGGGCAGGCGCATTGCTTGTGTTAAAGGTGTTTACAGTAGAAAAGGTGGAGATTGTAGGAAGTGAGTATTATCCGGACGAGTCCATTTCCAAATG
>CAOKUK010000069.1 GCA_948472595.1 uncultured Eubacterium sp. | reverse complement strand
CCGTGGGGAAAATCCGGGATATTTTTGACGGGGAGGGGATTACACAGGCGCACAAATCCAAGAGTTCTGTCCATGGCATGGAGCAGGCCATAGAGCTGGCGCAAAAGGACTTCTGCGGCCTGTGCTTTGTGAACCTGGTGGATTTTGACGCCCTTTGGGGGCACAGGAGGGATCCCAAGGGCTACGCCCAAGAGATTGAGAAATTTGACGCGAACCTGGGGAAGCTGCTGGAGGCGCTGCAAAAAGACGACCTGCTGATTGTCACGGCAGACCACGGCAACGACCCCACCTATACCGGCACGGACCATACCCGGGAGAAGGTTCCCTTCCTGGCATACTCCCCATCCATGGAAGGCGGCGGGGAAATTCCGGAGCAGGAAACCTTTGCCGTGATTGGCGCTACGGCAGCAGATAATTTCGGCGTGAAGATGCCAGAGGGCACCATAGGGGAATCCCTGTTGGGCATGCTGAAATAAATAGAATTATGGATGGCGGAATGCCCCTTCTGGCTCTTATTTTTCTTCCATTGCCTTCCGGTAAGCCCCTGCGGTCATCCCGCAGCTCTTCCGGAAGCTTTGGGAGAAATAGCTTTGGGAGGAAAACCCGGAGAGCCTGGCGATTTCCGCAATGCTGTAATCCGTGCTTGCCAAAAGCTCCTTGCAGTTTTGAATCCGTTTCTCATTTAAGTAGTTGATGGGAGAGATGCCATAGGATTCCGTGAAGGCATGGATAAGGTAATATTTATTCAGGTGCGCCAGCTCGGACAGGGAATCCAGGCAGATATCGTCGGAGTAATTGGCGTCGATATAGCGCTTTACCAGCTTGCATTCCTGGTGCACCTTGGGGGAGGAGGGCACCACGTCAAACTGGCAGTTATTGTAACGGATGAGGCTTATCACCAGAAGCTCCAATAAATTCTTGCACACCAGTTCATAAAATTCTTTTTTCTCTTCCATCTCAGACAGCATGGATGTGAAATAATACATCAGGCGCTCTTTGTGGTTTCTGCAGTTAAAGACCGTATATTCCTTCTGCCCGGGAAAGGTGAATTGGATGCCTTCTACGCCCAGGATGACATATTCCATGGGGGTGGCGTCCAGGGAGGTCTCCGTGTGCCGGACGTGGGGGTTGATAATGGCAAAGTCGTCCTTTTGCAGGGGAATGGAGGCCTGCTCTATCAGCAGCTGCCCGGAGCCGTTCTTCACGTAAAACAGCTCGGTGAAATAATGGGCATGCGCCAGGCTTTTCCAGTCCTTCCCATAGCGGGAGGAGGTGACATAGAGAAGCTTGGCGGGCAGCAGTTCGCTGTTCTCATCGGTGAATGCGTAGCGTGTGTTTGCCATGGAGCCTCCTTTCTTAAGGGCGGGTGAGGTATTCCCCTAACGTTTCCTGTACATGATGGCGAATTTCTTCTATGATAGAAAGGCAGAGGGCCTTATTCATTCCGGCTGCCATTCCGACTGCCAGAAGTTCCTTTGGGCCGGGATTTTTCCCGTTTCCATCCACGGAGGTGGTGTGCTCCCCATAATAAGTGTTGCTGTAAGTCAGGTCATAGGCAGGGCTGAGCTGCCATTCCTCTTTGCTGGAATCATACAGAAAGGAAAAGTTTTTGGAATGGTCGTCCCGGTTATGGGCAAATACATTAAAGCACATGCGGCGGAACATATTTTCCAAGTCAGAGATACGGCCTTTGGCCAATATTTTTGTCAATTTCATTAGGCTATGGTAATCAAGGCTGGGCTGCTGGAAATCAATTTCCAGCAAAGCTGCCGCAGAGACCTTGTGGATTCTTTTTGTTTCGCCATGTTCTTTTTGGCGGTCAAAGCGTTGGATGCCAAAATAGCCGGCGCATTCTTTGGAAGGGAAAAGCCGGGTCTTTGGCATATGGATGCCGCACTTCTTGGCGCATAGGGAATAATCGTATTCCATTTTTCCTGCATGCGTTCCGTCCACGTGGGCTGGGAATTTGATAATCCAAGCTTCCCCGTCAATCTCTGTCATGATTTTAGGCCTTGCCCCGCCGCTGGTTCCGCCCATGGCGTAGAGCGTGTCTAAATCCTTAGAGAATTCTGCGTTCAGGATTTTATGGCATTCCCTGGAAAGCTGATCAAGGCTGCCATGGGATAAGGAAATGGGGACTTGTATTTGGGGTTGGTAAGCCAAAGCGCCCATGCCAGACTCCCCTACAAGGGCAAGGCGGTCTATAATATTAAGGGTATCTGGGTTGTGCCCCATTTGCTTTAGCATGCGGTTTACCAGAAGGTTTCCCCAGGCATCTGGCAGGCTGTCGGCGAAGACGCCGAAGAGCCCTTGAAAATAGCGTTTTGTGGGCAGGAATACCCTGTTTTCCAAGGGGAGGGAAAAAGGGCTGATGGAAAAGCCTTCTTCCAGCCACTGGGAATCGTAGGAAAAGGCTGCTTTTTGCCCTTTGGCCAAGACAAGGGTGCCTACCGTGCTGCCGTGGCATAGGACGTTTAAAATATTATTTGCTTTCATTGATTACCTCTTGGATTGTTAAGTATGGGATTTCTGTAAACAGTTGCCGGATTTCATCTGCGCAGCCTAAGGCAAGCGCAAGCTTCGTCAGGGAGAGGAGCGAAATCTTCCCTGTGGCCTCAAATCTCTTGAGGGATCCAAAGCTTACGCCGCTCATGGAGCTCAGTTTTTCCTGGGATATTTTTCGGCGCCTGCGTACGCAGCGGATCCGCATGGCAAGCTTTTGGTTGATTTCTTCTGCAGTTTCCCATTGCAGCGCTTCTGGCATGGCCTCCTGCCTCCTTTCCGAAAAAGCCCATATATTATCTATAATAAAAGAAAATAGGCGATAATGGATACTATATGATACATTATTATATACAAAAAAAGCGGAAAAGTCCAGGGGAATTACCGCAACATTCCTAAAATCCAAAGCAACATATGCATTGAAAGGAGCCAGGAATTCCCGTATGCTTACAGTATCGTAAGCAAGCGGAAGCTACAGGCGCTTTTCAGTGGCCTTGCGCCCGCTTGTCCCAGGCAGCTTTGGCGCTGCCTGGCATAAATAACCATGAATGATATACTTGTGCTTGCGCCAATTGCATTGTTCTCCACAGGGCGGGGCGGTCCCCCTGCCCAAAAGGGATGCAAGCCCTGCCCGGTGGAACAGCCCTACCAAAAAACATGGCAGGCTGATGGTGGTTGGATTGGCCTGCCTACTCTCTTTCTTCTGCCTTACCCAGGCGCAATTACGGGGCATTTTATCCATGGTTATTTATGCAGGCAGCGCTTTTCTATGGTCAGTTAGAATGCCATGCATTTCGGATTGGAGGTTTTTATGAGCGAGACAAAGGGTAGGGTGACGATTCCTACAGATTTGGATGTGATTCCGCAGACACTGGAATTGATGGGAAAATGGGGCGCTGACGCCGTCCGGGACTGTGATGGGACAGATTTCCCACAAGAGCTGCAGGATGTGGAGGCAAAGATTTATTCCACCTATTACACCACCAGGAAGGACAACGACTGGGCCAATGCGCACCCGGAAGAGGTGCAGCAGATGTACGTCATGACCCCATTTTATACCGCCACGGAGGAGACGCTGACTATCCACCTGATGCAGGGCTTATATCCGGATATGCTAAAGCCCAATAGCCGCGACGACATTTCCCGCTGGTGGGAAGTTGTTGACCGCACCTTGGGCCAGGTAGTCCCCACAAGCCAGTGGAGCTATGAGGAAAGCGCTGGTGATGTGACCATAAAGGCAATCCCCTTCCATGATTATACCGTAAGCTTCTTGGCTTACATTATCTGGGACCCGGTGCATATGTACAACGCTGTCACCAATGGATGGCAGGATGTGGAGCATCAGATTACCTTCGATGTGCGCCAGCCCAAGACCCATGCCTACACCATGGAGCGGCTGCGTAAGTTCATCGCAGACCACCCTTATGTGAACGTGCTGCGCTTTACCACGTTTTTCCATCAGTTCACCTTGATTTTTGACGAGCTGGCAAGGGAAAAATATGTGGACTGGTATGGCTATTCCGCTTCTGTCAGCCCCTATATTTTGGAGCAGTTTGAGCAAGAGGCAGGCTATCCGTTCCGTCCGGAATACATCATTGACCAGGGCTACTACAACGGCCAGTACCGGATTCCCACAAAGGAATTCCAGGATTTCCAAGCTTTCCAGCGCAGGGAGGTGGCCAAGATTGCCAAGGAGATGGTGGACATCACCCACGAATGCGGGAAGGAAGCCATGATGTTCTTAGGCGACCATTGGATTGGCACGGAGCCCTTTATGGAAGAATTTGCCTCCATCGGTTTGGACGCTGTGGTGGGCAGCGTGGGGAATGGCTCCACACTGCGCTTAATCAGCGACATTGAAGGGGTGAAATATACAGAAGGCCGCCTGCTGCCCTATTTCTTCCCGGATACCTTCCATGAGGGGGGCGACCCGGTGAAGGAAGCCAAGGTGAACTGGGTGACGGCCAGGAGGGCCATCCTGCGCAAGCCCATTGACCGGATTGGCTATGGCGGCTACCTGAAGCTGGCTCTGGACTTCCCGGAATTTGTGTCCTATGTGGAAAGCGTATGCGAGGAATTCCGCGTGCTCTACGACAATGTGAAGGGCTGCGTGCCCCATTGCGTGAAGAAAGTGGCCGTGCTGAACTGCTGGGGCAAGATGCGCGCCTGGGGCTGCCATATGGTGCACCATGCATTGTACCAGAAGCAGAACTATTCCTATGCAGGGGTGATTGAGGCTCTTTCCGGCGCCCCCTTTGACGTGGCGTTTGTCAGCTTCCAGGACATTAAGGAGAACCCGGATGTGCTGCAGGATATCGACGTGCTCATCAATGTGGGCGGCGCAGACACGGCGCACACCGGCGGGGAATGGTGGTGCGACGAGGCCGTGGTGTGCGCCATCAAGAAATTCATCTATGAGGGCGGTGGCATCATTGGCGTAGGCGAGCCCAGCGCCCACCAGGCTAACGGCAGGTTCTTCCAGCTTTCCGGCATCTTTGGCGTGGAGGAGGAGAGAGGGTTCACTTTGGGGTACGACAAGTACAATTGGGAAACCCACAGCCACTTCATTTTAGAGGACTGCCAAGGGGAGATTGACTTTGGGGAGGCTCAGAGGAATATCTACGCTTTGGAAGGCGCAAAGGTGCTGGTGGAGCGAGGCAAGGAAGTCCAGCTGGCAGTCCATGAATTCGGCAAAGGCAGGGCAGTATATGTAAGCGGCCTGCCCTACAGCTTTGAGAACAGCCGCCTCTTGTACCGCTCCATCTTGTGGAGCGCCCATGGGGAGGAGGATCTCTGCCGGTGGTTCAGCAGCAATTATAACGTGGAAGTCCATGCATACCCAGCCAATGGGAAGTTCTGCGTGGTAAATAACACTTATGAGCCTCAGGAGACCACCGTCTACAAAGGGAATGGGGAAAGCTTCCAGCTGCAGTTAGGAGAGAACGAGATTATCTGGTATCAGATTTAAGCAATTCCAAAATGAGAAAAAGCGGCGCTCAAAACAGGGCGCCGCTTTTTATAAGGGATTTTTATGAAAAAGTTAGCGATAAAACAGGAAAAATATAGGGAAAGGTGATATACTATAAGCAGTGAGGCATGGAGGGAAAGGTGGGAATCCATATGGGGCTGTATCTGAATCCTGGAAATGACGCTTTTCAAATTGCGGTAAATGATGATATATATGTCGATAAATCAGAATTGTTATTCTATACAAATCAGAAGATAAATAAGAACAAACGCTATCTCTGCGTAAGCCGTCCCCGCCGTTTTGGGAAATCAATGGCGGCCTCAATGCTTGCCGCCTATTACAGCAGGGGATGCAGTTCCGGCTGTTTGTTCCAAGGCTTGAAAATCCCCAAGGACGGGGCATTCCAAAAGCACTTGAACCAACATGATGTCATTTATCTGAATATCCAGCAGTTCCTTTCCGCTTCGATAGAATTAGGGTTGTTGGCAGAATGCATTGAGTCGGAAGTCATGCGGGAGGTAAAGGAGGAATATGGGAATTGCTTTACAGAGAATTCCTTGGGACTGCCCAACGCACTTGCGCAGATTTATCAGAGCAATGCCCAGCCGGTGAGGGGATTTATCTTCATTATTGATGAATGGGACTGCTTGTTCCGGGAAGCGAAAGAGGATAAAGACGCCCAAAAAAAGTACCTGGATTTTTTGAAGCTGCTATTTAAAGACCAGGCATATGTGAGCCTGGCTTATATGACAGGCATTTTGCCGATAAAAAAATATGGCACCCATTCTGCAATCAATATATTCGATGAGTATTCAATGATGAATCCAGGGGAGCTTGCGGAATTTGTGGGGTTTACAGAAGGTGAGGTGAAGAGCCTGTGCCGACAGTACAAGTTGGAATTTAGCCAGGTTCAGAGCTGGTATGATGGATATCGGTTTGCAGGGCAGTGGAATATTTACAATCCCAAGTCGGTTGTAGATGCGGCGCAGACAGGAGAATTTGACAGCTATTGGACACAGACGGAGACATATGAGGCTCTGAAGACATATATTGAGATGGATTACGATGGGTTAAAAACAGCGATTGTCTCCATGTTGGGCGGAGGCCGATGCAGCATTAACCCGCGTAAATTCCAGAACGATATGACAACATTTAAAACAAAAGATGATGTGCTTACTTTGCTGGTTCATTTGGGGTATTTGGCCTATGATAAAGGAAGGCAGGAAGTGTATATTCCCAACCAGGAGATTGCATCGGAATTTTTGGATGCAGTGGAAGAACCGGCATGGGACGGGGTGATTCAGGCTATTGCTGAATCAAAAGCATTGTTGGATGCGACCATAGCGATGGACAGTGAGTCCGTTGCTGCCGGCATGGATATAATCCACACGCAAACGGCATCGCTGTTAAAATACAATGATGAAAATTCGTTGGCATGTTCTGTGCTTATTGCTTATTATAGCGCAAAGAATCAATACATGCCTCCTATTCGGGAGTTGCCATCAGGGAAAGGATTTGCAGATATTGTGTACTTGCCGCGCAGGAAGGAAAACGTGCCTGCTCTGCTGGTCGAATTGAAATGGAATCAGTCGGCGCAGGCAGCGATTCAGCAAATAAAAGAAAAAGAATATGTGGGAACATTAAACTCTTATACAAGAGATATATTATTGGTGGGGATTAATTACGATAAGAAGAAGAAATCCCATCAATGCTTCATTGAGAAGTATGGTGTGGGCAGCCATTCGCTTGCATAACTTGGCAGTGGCGAGGCTGGCTCAAAGAGATTTAGGGGGCTGCCTTATTTAGGGCCGCCCCCGTGATTGGGTTGTGACAATTATTCTAAAAATCTCTTCCAATGGCGTCTGAGTCAGCTTTTGGGGCTATCCTTTTAAAGCGGCAGGGAGGCCATAATCGCTTCTTTCCCAGCCAGCCAGGAGGTAAAGGCCGTGGCGCTCCCGGCGGCTGTCCCAAGCATCAGGGCGTCTTTGTAATCCCCGTTGGTCAGGTATCCCACCAGGAAGCCTGCCACCATGGAATCCCCGGCGCCTACGGAATTGACCACCTCGCCTTTGGGGGGAGCCTGCTTGTATACTTTCCCATGCTCATCCAATAGGATAGCCCCGTCCCCTGCCATGGAGACCAGCACGTTGACGGCGCCCATGGCTTGGAGTTTCCTGGCGCATTGGATGATGTCTTCATCGGATAGGAGCCGGGCGTGGAAGATTTCTTCCAGCTCATGGTTGTTGGGCTTGATGAGGAAGGGGCGGTATTTCAGCACGTTCATCAATAGGTCTTGGGTGGCGTCTACGGAAATTTTGATGTTTTTTCCCTGCAGCCGCCGCATTATGCGCTCGTAGATGTCGCTGGGGAGGCTGCTAGGGATGCTTCCGGAGAGGGCAAGGACGTCGCCCTCCTGCAATTCATCCAGCTTTTGGTAAAGCGCTTCGATTTTATCAGCGGGGATAGCGGGGCCTTGGCCATTGATTTCAAATTCCTGGTCGGACTTCACCTTCACATTGATGCGGGTCTGGCCTTTGCTTAAGGGGATGAAATCTGTGTCGCAGCCGTATTGCTGCAGCATCTGTTCCATGGCGTCTCCGGTGAAGCCAGCCTTAAAGCCCAGGGCGCGGGCCTTCATGCCCAGGTTTGAGGCTATGACGGCCACGTTGTTGCCTTTGCCGCCGGGGTAAATATGCTCGGAGGTGGCGCGGTTGATGGAAGAGGTCGAAAAATGGCCGGTCTGCACCACATAATCCAGGGATGGGTTAAAGGTTACGGTGTATATCATAGGGGAACCCTCCTTTGCTGGTTTGCTGTTATTTGGTTATCGGATGAGGCGGCGCCTGCCTGCTGTTTTCATTCGAAAGGATATGCCATGCCCCATTGGTTCCGGATTGCGGTTAAGGTGTCCATCACATCGCAGACATATTGGAAATTTTCTTCGCCGGTACGGTTCTGCACATAGTCCTGCATGTCCTGCACTTCGTACTGCAGAGCTTTCGCTGTGTCCCCTATCTCTATGGTCTCTGTCCGCCCGTCTTCGGTGTAAGTGATGGAGGCTTTGTCTGCGCGGGGGTAATTGCTGATTTCAATGTAGCCCTTCTCTCCTGCGATGACGCCCCGCTTCGGCTGCTTGGCTCGCATGGTCAGGGAAATGACAGCCATTTCGCCCTCTTGGTTTTTCAGCAGGATGCCGCTGGTCTCGTCTACGCCGGTCTCGAAATAATTGGCGGTTGTCAGGACTGCATTTGCTTTGCCGGACATAAAATATCGGGCGAAGGAAACAGCGTAGACGCCGATATCCAATAGTGCGCCGCCGGCCAGCTCTTTCGAGAAGAAGCGGTTGTTCACGTCATATTCCTTGCAGCTGCCGAAATTGACCTGTACCATTTTCACCTTTCCGATGGCGCCGCTTTTTATCCTTTTCTTTAATTCTTTATACAAAGGCATGTGGAACAGAGTGGTGCCGTCGCAGATGACTAGATTTTTTTCGGCGGCAAGGGCTGCGCATTCCTGCAGCTGCCGGGCGTTTACGGTAATGGACTTTTCGCAGAACACATGCTTCCCAGCCTGCAAGGCCTGCAGGATAAGTTGGTAATGCAGGTTGTGCGGGGTTGCGATGTAGGCGATGTCGATTGCCGAATCTGCCAGCATCTCTTCTGCGCTTTGGTATACCTGCCTTACGGAATAGTCGGCGGCATATTGCCTGGCGTGCGCAGGGTTTGCAGAGCATACGCCGTAAATGCTGCCGTTTACTGCCTGTAACGCTTCTCCCATTTCCCGGGCAATCCACCCGGAGCCTAAAATGCCCCAATTTAATGTTGCCATAATGTCTCGTCCTTTCTTTTTAATTTTTTTCCAGTATCCGGATGCCGCTTTCGCTGGCAATAATTGCTTTTGACGCGATCTTGTGGAAGAGGGAATGCCCTACAACCCCAGGCATTCGGTCTAAAGCATTCGATAGCAGCCGCACATCCTGTGCTTCTGGAAAGCTTGCGTCTATTAGGTAATTTCCGTCATCGCTGATTACAAGCCCTGCCTTCTGGGTTCCCTTGCGTTCTGTTACGGCGGCGCCCATATCGGTGAGGCAGGCCTTGACATAAGCCCTGGCAGGGGGGAGCGCCTCCAATGCCACAGGGACATGGAATGGGAGATGTTCCTCTAATTTGCCTTCATCTGCCAATAAAATGTATTCTGATGCCATTGCAGCCACCAGTTTTTCTCGGGTATGGATGCCGCCGCGGCTTTTGAGCGCATTCAATTGATAATCCAATTCATCGCATCCGTCAAATGCCAAGTCGATATGGGATACCGTTTCCAGCGGCAATACAGGGATATGGCGCCGGCGGCAGAGTTCCATGGTGTCGAGGGAAGGCGTGACGGCTGACACCTTCTTAGCATGCCGTTCCAATTCTTGGATTAGAAGGGCGACGGTCTCGCCGCCCCCTAATCCAATCGTCATGCCATGCTCAATCATTTCAAATGCTGTTTCTGAACATTTTTGCTTCATTTTAATGTTCCCCCTCTTTTGGCAAAGGCTTTTTCAGTACAGCCAGGATGAGGCATCCTACGACAGCCCCGGCCAGGATGGAGAGGGCGTAAGCCAAGGGGTTCCCGATGGTCGGCAGCACGAAAATTCCGCCATGGGGCGCCCGTAAGGTGCATCCGAAGAGCATGGACAGCCCGCCGGTCACTGCGGAGCCGATGACGCAGGAGGGGATGACGCGCAATGGGTCGCTGGCTGCAAAGGGGATGGCGCCTTCGGTAATGAAGGAAAGCCCCAGGATATAGTTCACAATGCCGGACTCTCGTTCCTTCTGGGTAAACCGGCTGCGGAAAATGGTGGTGCAGAGCGCAATTGCCAAGGGAGGGATCATGCCCCCAGCCATGACCGCTGCCATAATCTCAAAGTTGCCTTCTGCAAGCTGAGAGGTGCCGAACACATAAGCCGTCTTGTTGACAGGGCCGCCCATATCCACGGATTCCATGCCGGCCACAATCATGCCCAGCAGAATCTTGCTGCTGCCGTGCATGCTGTTCAGCGCATTTGTCAGCGCATCATTGATCATGCCTACAAAAGGATTGATAAGGGTTGTGACCACTGCGCCGGTTAAAATGCCGAATACCGGGTAAATAATCATGGGGCGGATGCTGTTCAAGGACTGGGGAAGCTTGGAGGTGGCCTTCTTCAACGCCAGCACCAAATACCCTGCCGCAAAGCCTGCGAACAGCGCCCCCAGGAACCCGGCGTTCACATCCCCACCGGCCGGATTAGATCGGAAGAGCGTCGTGTAGGGA
>CAOKUK010000068.1 GCA_948472595.1 uncultured Eubacterium sp. | reverse complement strand
ATTGCTTTCCTATTTAGATAATAGGAACAACAAGCGAAAATAAAAAAGCCTACCTTGTAATCTTAGCCGGATGCAGGTAGGCTTTAGGTTTATTTCCCAATCCCGACACATTTTTCATGAGTGACACAATTTCTGACACTAAATTACAGAGAGCGCCTCCATCACTCTTTGCATACGTCCACCCACTCTCGATACCCGGAGTATTCCTCCAATTCCGGTATGGTAAGCTCTATTGCGCTGTTGGCGCTGCCACAGGCAGGGAACACAGTCTCAAATCGCTTCAAGGACACATCCAGGTACACATCCACCCCTTCGTTGACCGCAAACGGGCATACGCCGCCTACGGCGTGCCCCACCCATGTTTCCGCATCCCCTGGCGGCAGCATCTTAGCCTTTGTCCCAAACTGCGCTTTGTATTTGGGGTTATCTATTTTCCTGTCCCCAGCTGTCACCACCAATATGGCATGCCCGTTTGCCTGGAAGGAAAGCGACTTCGCTATCCTCTGCGGCTCGCAATGCAAGGCTGCGGCAGCCAGTTCCACCGTTGCGCTTGACGCCTCAAATTCCTGAATCCTTCCTTCCATCCCATATTGCCTGAAATATGCCTTCACTCTATCGATTGCCATTTCTCTTCCTCCTATTCTGCCTTGGCATAACGGCACAGCGCTTCTGCTGCGCCTTTGGGATTTATTATACAAAAAGAAGGATTTTATTTCAAGGGCGTCCTTTTGTTATTTTTCCTTCACCGCAACCCAGATTTCACAAGTGTAATCCGGGTCTGTGACCTTATCCGACGGGTATACTTCCAGCTCAATCCCCTGCCCATAAGCATACCTGCTGTTCTGTGGGAAGAACTCAGATACAATCTTCCGGTATGTTTCCGTAAAAGCATCAGGCATTTTCCCCTTGCTGGTAAACACTGCATAAGTGTTGGCAGGAATCTGCACGACTTCAAGCCCTTCCTGCCCCAAAGGCCTGCCGTCGTACTCTACGCCAATGCCGTATGGGAATCTGGAAGCTTCCATTTCTTCGGAAAAGCATATGCCCAGCAGCCCCTTAAGCCTGGGCTCTTTGGGGAAACAACGGAGGATGGCCTCTGTGGAGCCGTCCGCTGCGCACCTTTCCCAGAATGCGGAAATATCCTCTGCCGCCCCGCCGCCTTCCATCTTTTTCACATTCTTACGTTTGCAGATGACTGGAAACGCATCCAACTTTTCAATCCTGTAGTCCATCACGCTACCTCCTGTTAAAATAAGTTTTACAGAAAGCCTGGAAAAGGATTTCACATTGCCGCCCCGCCTTGCCTCAGTCGGGGTTATCCCATGGAAACGGGTGAATGCGCGGGTAAAGCTTTCCGGGGTATCATAGCCATATTTCAAGGCAATGTCTATGACCTTGCTGCCTGTCTGGATATACTCTGCGGCGGCTAAGGAAAGACGCCGCATCCGTATATACTCCCCTACAGAAAACCCGCACATAACATGGAAGACCCTCTGAAAATGGAAGGCGGACGAACAGGCCTCCTTCGCCGCGGCCTCATAATCTATCTCTTCTGTAAGATGGGCCTCCATATAATCAATCGCCTTTTGAATCCCTGTCACCCATTCCATATGCAATCCCTCCTGTCCTTTCTGTAACCCCTATTCTATCAGGAACCGAAGCCATGTTCCTGACATTCCATGCTCTTTGATGCCAGGCTTTGGAATGCTCCTTGAGAAGGATTCTATACCGAAATGGAAATACCTGCGGCCTGCGCCGGCTGGCTTGCCGCCCCACTTTTTGTATAAGTCAGCGCTTGCGGGGCTGCCAAAGGCTTGCCACCCCCCATTCCCGGAGCGCTCTGCAATAATGCTTTCCCTTCTTCACTTACTTCTGCCGTATCTTCCCCTGCCAATGCCGCCCAGCTCCTTGCCTCGACCCTGGCCTGCGCCTTGCCTCTGATTTCCTCTTCTGTCTCTTCCCCCTCTTCCGCCCGCTTTGCAGCGGCTTCCTCTCGTTCCAGCTTCTCTGCTTCCCGCACGATTTCCACCTCTTCTTCCATCCCCTCTTCTGCCTTTTCCTGGTATTCCTGCGCCTTACCTGCAAATTCCCCGGCATACCCCATTGCCCGTTCCATGACTGCCAAATCGCCCCTGCGCCTTGCATCCTTATAAACCCGCATCGGCGTATTGACCAAATCCATATTTGTCTTTGCCCCTACAAGCCCTTCCATTGTTTTTGCATACATGGTTCCGCCTCCTTTTTCTTTTCCAGCTATACGCTGTGCTGCCCCTTTTTTCGGCAACAGGATGGCATGAGATTACTTCTATGCTCCAAAGGGTCAGTTTCCTGTCATGTGTGGTCCTGGAACGGCAATAAAATGGACACCGTAAACATGCCGTCCTGGGATTCCAGTTCCATTGCGCCATGGTATTTCCCGACCACATCCCTGACATTCAGCAGGCCAATGCCATGCCGCCCTGGATTTCCCTTAGCCGAACGCCCCACTTTAAAGCCTTCCCCCATGCAGGCGCTATTCTTTATTTCCAGCAGGAAACATTTCTTCACGGCATTGGCCTGGATATGGATAAAGCAGCCCGCATCGCCATGCCCTTCCTGTTCCTGCAGCCGTCCGCAGGCCTCTACCGCATTATCCAGTAAATTCCCAAACAGCACGCATACGTCAAACTCATTCAGGCCGCATTGCCTGGGAATCTGCACATCGCATTCCCAGGCGATACCCCTGGCTTCTGCCAGGTTCCGCTTTTGGGACAGGAGCGCATCCACTACCCGGTCCCCTGTCAGCTCTCCGTTATCCCCAAAACCAGCGCTTTCTGCCATGTCCTCCAGATAGCCGCCCATTTTCTGCCATTCCTCCTGTTCCAACAGGCTCTGCAAAGCAATGACATGGTTCTTCATATCGTGCCGAAGCCGTTCTGACTGGCTGCGCTGCTCCTCCAGCATTTTATAGGCAGCCACCTGGGAAGCGTACCGGCTGGCCTTTTCCTGTTCCAGGCAAATCCGCCCCATCCCAAAGACATAAAACCCTGCGCCAAACATTGACATTGCCGCCAGGATACCTATTTCTGCATGCCCGAAAAGCTGGTCATAATATGGCCCCAGGTTCCCCCCGCTCCTGACCAGGATGCCATTGGCCGCCCCCCAGTTCGCCACATCCATCACCCCAACGGCGGCAAACAGGGGGACCGCCACCACCGCATGATACCGCCCTGCTTTGCCATGGAAGGCGGGCAGGGCGCGGCCGGCAGCCCAAAATGCCGCCAATATCCCTATGGCCAGGCTGGCTCCGCACATCAGGTTGGTTCCCCAGCCATCCAAAACAGGGGACAGGATCCCCCTCCAGGTATGCAGCCAGGCTAAAGCCAGGCAGGAAAAAAAGGACATGCAGAAATTCTCTGCCAATGTAACCGCTGCAAGGAACAGGGAAACAGCAAGCGCCTTTTCCCCCTTACTCCCGCCGAACAGCAGCAGCGCCAGCCCCAGGAACATAAGATGCCCCCCAAACACCAGGAAAATATGCAAGGCAGGATATTGCCTATCCACAATGCCTGCCAAAACCTGGCTGCTAAAGAGGGATAAGGCAAACAAGGCTTCCCTTATTGCAAAAGCCCCCAAGAATTTTTTACAGAATATATCCGCTGCCCATACATACCCTATCTTGTATAATACCGTTGCAAACATGCCCCTACCTCCCTTGCAGGCCTCCCGCATCCTGCCGCTCCTGCTGCTGTTCCCATCACAGGATGCCTCCATGCCCCTTCATATAAGCCAGGACTTCCCGGCAGAACCCTTCATACCTTTTCCTAGCTATCCCAATCCTCTGGTTATTATCCAGGATTGCTTCCTGCCGGTTATAGCTATCCACATGCCTTAGGTTTACGAGATAGCTTTTATGGCACCGGAAAAAGCCCTTCCCCTGAAGGGCAAGTTCTAAATCCCCAATCCTCCCATAGTAAGTAAAGCTGCCTTCAGCCCCGTGGGCTTCTATCTGCCTTCCCCTTATTTCAAAATAACAGACGTCGTCCAGGTACAGCTTCACCCTCTGCCTTTCTTTGCTGACAAGTATAAATTCCTGGTCATGGCTTCCTGCTTTCCGAAGGGCTTTCTCCAATGCCTTCTCTAATTTCTTCCCATCCAAGGGCTTCAATAAGTACTGGAACGCCTCTACGTCATAGGCATCAAACACATAATCCCTGCTGGACGACAGGAAAATGATAATCCTGTCAAATGCTTTCTCCCGGAATATCCGGGCTGTCTGCATCCCGTCCAGCCCCTGCATAAGGATGTCCAGAAAAATAATATCAAAGTCTTCCGCAGCGCGCAGCAGTTCCTGCCCGCTGCTGAATTGGCGTATCATGCAGGGCACCTTCTTTTTTTCTAAAACCTCTTTGATTTTCCTGGCTATATTGCAGCACTCCACGATTTCATCGTCGCACACTGCCACCGATAACAACCTGACCACCTGCCCTTTCCTGCCAATAGAGACCCTCCGCCGGCGCTTTACGGATATACTGGCACATCCCACCGAACTGCAGAAAATCCTCAGCGGATTACGCCAGCCGATATGCTCCTTGCCAAAGACACTGCCTGCGCCACCTCACCTTCCAAGCGCAGATTCACAGGGATATCTACGGGCGACCTGTTTAAAACCACCGTTACAATTGCCCCATCTGGATTCCGGAAAGCCGTCACATCCAGCAAGTCCGTATACTTACTGAATCCAATCCTCCTTGCCCCCGGCAAGATATGGGAAGAAAACTGTGCAAAGCACCTCTGGATTTCCTGGGGGAGCAGCGCCTTCTGCCTGCGGTCATACAGGAACGGGGCATGGCAGAAATTCCCCGCATGATTGGGCCCGCCTCTTTCATCCAGCAATAAGTTCCAATCGTAAAAGGCGCACATCCCATAGTTCAAATCGCCGATAACCTCATGGGCTAGCTTCTCTGCATGCCCCCATCCTTCCCCTGCCCCATACTTTGTATATTCAATACAGCTTTCTGAAATAATCAGCTTCAAGTCCGGGTATTTCTGCCGCGTAAGCTCCAAAGCCTCAAAATGATCCCCGCTGTACCAATGGAACGCCGCCCCTGCCACCATGCTTTCTGTATCGCTATCTATTATGGATGAAACGCGTTCCAATAGCCTCTCTTTGTTGTGATCCCAGATAAAAACCTCCGTGCTGCCAAGGCCATGGCTTACCAATGCCGGATACATATAGTCCCGTAAGAAACGTTTCTCCTGTTCTGGGGTATAGACGCAGGAATCCCATGCCTGCGCCGCCTTTGGCTCATTCTGTAAGGAAATGCGCTGCACTTCAAACCCTCTTTCCCGGAATTCCAGGATATACTTACAGATATAATCTGCCCAAAACCCTTCCATGCCTTCCTTAAGGCTCCCTCCAGCCATGCGTTTCCCATTCGTCTTCATAAACGCCGGAGGCGACCAGGGAGAAAGCATGATTTTCAATGGCTTCCCCGCCGCTTTTTGGGCATCCTCCAGCATGGGCAGGATATATTGTTCCGTCCTTGCGAAGGAAAAGCTCCGCAGCCCCCGGTCATCCTCCCTGGGCATGGCCTCATACATCCCTGTGGAAAAATCACAGCTGTCCATAGGGATGCGCACCAGCCCATATTTCATCTTATCTGGAGAAAAATATGTTTCTATAAGCCGCTGTTTCTGGCCCTGGGACATCATGGAATAGACATACGCCGCCGCATCCGTGATTGCCCCGCCAAAACCTTCCATCTCCTGGAAGGTAATTTCCGGGTAAAGGTTCACTACCCGATTCTCTATCCCTTCTGTATCCGGGCGGAACGCCGCTTTGGATACCTCTGCCCCCCTGCCTGTTTCCTGTTTCCATATCAATTCCCTGTACTTTTCCATCCTTGCTTTTTCATCCTTTCACCGCCCCCATCGCCACGCCCTTCGTAATGTGCTTATTCAGCAGCACATAGGCTGCCACCGCCGGCATGGCCGTCAACGCCATCACGGCAAACTGTACGGCGTAATTTGAAGAATACTGCCCTGTGAACTCCAATATGGAGAAAGGCAGAGTCTTCCATTTATTGCTGCTTAGATAAGTGCTTGCCATCATAAATTCATTCCAATTGTTTAAAAACGTCATAATCGCCACGGTTGCCATAGACGATTTCATCAGCGGCGTAATGACTGTCCCGATAATCCGGTAAATACCGCATCCATCCATCACCGCCGCCTCTTCCAGCTCTTTGGGGATAGCATCCATAAAGCTGCAGGTAAGGAACAGCCCTTGGGGCAGCGAAAATGCCACATAGGGGATAAGCAGCGCCCAAAAGGAATCTGTCAGCCCTAATTTATCATAAATCACATAATTTGGCAACAAAGTGGCATGTATGGGAATCATCATCCCCATCAGCAGCAAGGTCTTTACAAACCCCCGAAGCTTCCATTTCATCCTGGTCACCGCAAATGCTGCCAGGATGGAGATTGCGATAACAAGAACCACTGCCGCCACATTGACCAGGACGCTGTTTTTCAGGTAATGCAGGAAATGCCCGTCCACAAAAGCTGTTACATAATTATCCCATCGGATTTTTTCCGGAATAATTAATAACCCGTTCGTAAACATTTCGTTGCTGCTGCCCAGCGAAAAATCCACCAGCCAAATCAAAGGGAATATCTGCACGGCTGCCACCAGGAACAGGCAGGCATACAAAAGCGCCCTTCTCCATGAAAATTTCTTCTCTCTCTGCTTCATCCCTTCACCTCCTATGCATCCTTCTCCCTGAAAATACGGTTCAGCAGCGCAGTCGCCAACAGGCAAATGACAATAAACGCCACGCTGATTGTGTTCCCGTACCCATATTTAAAGGAGCCAAAAGCTTGCTTGTACAGATAGTTTGCCATAAACTGGGTCTGGTCTCCAGGGCCTCCATTTGTCAGAAGGTATACCGTCTCCATCTGCTTTAAGGCTGAAATGACCGCCATCGTCACATTTACCTGGATGACCGGCTTCATCAATGGAAGCGTAATCTTGAAAAAGGCCTCCCGCCCCGTCGCCCCGTCTATGGCCGCCGCCTCGTACAGCACAGGGTCGATGTTCTTAATCCCTGTATAGTAAATCAGCATCCCCCAGCCGAACCCATGCCAGATAAGCACTACCAGCACAGACCAGATGGCAGAGCCAGACCCCAGCCAATTCACATTCCCCTCAAAGCCAAACAGCTTTAGGATATTGTTTAAAAGCCCAAAATTAGGGTTGTAGATAAATTTCCAAAGATATGCGATGACAGCTACGGAAATGACATTTGGGATAAAATAGACGCATCGGAAAAAACCTTCCGCTTTATTCTGCATCTTATCCAGAATAGCTGCCGTAAGGATAGCCAGCGGATGCTGGATGCAGATAAACCCTGCCGCCAGCAACAGGGAATTCCGCAGGGAGATCCAAAACCCTGTATCATGGAACATCTCTTTATAGTTATTAAGCCCATTGAACACCGCTTCCCCCATGCCGCTGAAATCTGTAAAGCTGTAATAGACGCTCAGGCATATAGGAGCTAAAATAGCAAGCAGAAAAGTCAGGAGCCCCGGAAGGACCAGGGTCAGAATCACTTTCTTATTGCTATAGATTTTACTCATAAGGCCACCCTCTTTCTAAACTTTATTTTCGTAACTTTTCCGTTTAAATCTCTAAATCCTTGTTTCCCGCTTTACGTAGCCCAAGCAAGCTAACCTCCCAAAGGCATTCCCACACAAATGGGGGATACAGCGCAAAGGGCTGTATCCCCCGCCTATATTGTCCCTTTCCTGCTGTGCCACCCTTGGGCTGTGCAGGAAAGAATCCTTCTTACTTTGCGCCTCCTCGGGCTGTGCGGGAAAGAATCCTCCTTACTTTGCCGCCTCCTCAAGCTGTGCGAGGAAGTCGTCCGGGCTAGCCATGCCGATGGCGAGCTCTGCAGACAGGTCTTCGCTGTTTGTCTTAAACTCTGAATCCCCAAGGTCATTAAAGGTCACGCCGGTAATGCTGGTAGATTCCCTGATAATATCGGTAAATGCAACTTGCACGGATGTTTCTTCCCCTGTGAGGAAATCGGAATAATTCTGGGCTGACATGCATACGCCGTTTTCCCATGCCACCTTTGACCAATGCTCCGGGAGGAACATATAGTCCAGCAATCTGACTGCCTCATCCTTTACCGCAGAGTTTTGCGTCACGGCATAGCCGCCGCCGTTCCATGCCGCAATGTCCGTTACCTTAGCAGAGCCCCCTTCTACTGTGGGCATCATAAATACGCCGATATTTTCGCGCACTTCCTGCGGGATTTCCTCATTGGTGGCCATAGACATATCCCAGCTCCCCATATAGAACATGGCGGACTGGCCATTGGTAAACAAATTTTGGGCTGTGCCGTAATCTGAAGTCTCAAACCCATTCTGGAAGAGGCCGGCCTCTACGCTTTCCTGCAACAGCTCTGCGGCCTGCTTATACGCCGGATTGCTGAAATCCCCTGTACTTACAGAGTTTCTCACTTCTTGCTGGGAATCCCCTAGAATCTTTGTCACAATATCCTGGTAATAAATGGCGACAGGCCATTTATCCGCACCGTCCATACTGCAGGGGATAATCCCTTCCGCTGAGATATCCTTTGCCAGTTGGATTAAATCTGCATAAGTCTCCGGAACGCTCCATCCATGCTCTTCAAAAATCGCTTTGTTATAGTAAAAAGCCATCACATCCGTATTCCTGGGCAGCCCATATAGTTTCCCATCGCTGCTGAACCCATCCAGGGAACCGGACAGGAAACCGTAATCCGCATAGCTATCCTGATCCAGCTCTGCCAGGAGGCCTTCTTCTATGACTTCATCCAGGAAAGATGGATGCCCCCATACATTTACCAAATCCGGCATGCTGCTCCCTGAAGCATAGGCCTTAAACTTTGTCTTGTAAGCCTCATCGTCCAGCGCTTCCACTTCAATCGTTACATTCGGGTTTTCTGCCATATACTGGTCAAAAAGTGTCTGCTCCACGAATCCCTGCCCAGATTTCCGGTCTGTCAGGTTGGAAAATACTTTAATCGTTACTGGCTCTGCGGCGTCCCCTGCGCCCTCTGGCTCTGCGGCACTCCCTTCACTGTCTGGATTTGCCGCATCCGCTGCCCCTTTGGCGTCTGTATCCTCCTGCCCTGTATTCGCATTTGCTGACGTATCCCCTTGCCCGCCTGTATTTCCGCAGGCTGCCATTGTACATGCCATAGCCGCCGCCAACAGCAAGCTGATAATTTTCTTCTTCATAAATGTCCCTGCCTCTCTTTCTCTTATTCTCAAACTGCCCCCATGCCATCCAAATCCCCTGCTGCCGGCGATGGGGGCAGAAGCGTTTTTAAAGTGTTTTTATTATGCGTTTATCCACTATTTCTTTATTTTAACTGTTTTGGCCTGTCCTTTTTTCGCAAACAGCTTTTTATATTTTGCCAGCTTAGACGCCGGGACTTTTATCACTGCCTTCTTATGGATACCTTTCAGCGCATTCTTGCCCACCTTCGTAAGCTTCACAGATTTTACCGTAAGCTTGCGGAGCCTCTTATTGTTCTGGAAGGCCTTGGATGCAATGGAAGTCACTTGATACGTGTATCCGTTGATTTTTACGGACGCCGGGATGGTAAGAGCCGTATATGTCTTTTTCACGGGTTTCTGGACTGCCACTGTCTTATTCTCTACAGAGGTCACTTGATACGCCAGCTTCCCTGCCTTGGCTGTCTGCCCTTTTTTCAAGTCAAGCTTCTTCACTGCCTGGCCCAGAAGCTTCGTGACGTCGTCCACCACTGCCTGCAATTCCTTCTTAGGGGCGGATTTATGGATCCCTTCTGCTATCTGCAGCAGCGTGTCCATCTTCGCCAGGGAATCCTTGGAGAATTTACTCCTCTTTACGGCCTTGGCCTTTTTTATCGCCGCTGCCAGCGATTTCAGGCTTGCAGGCGATGAGGCCTCTTTCCTGGGCTGGAGCCCTGCCAGGGCGTCTGCCAGGCTGCTTACAGCCAAATCCACTTCCGCCTGCCCCGCATCCCCGTCCGCCAGGACGGCATTTGCCCTTTCCAACGCCTGCGCCAGCTTAGCATAGGACTCTTCTGTGAACGCCTTGCCGTCTACTTTCTTCACTTTCTCTGCCAAGGAAGCAAGGACGGCGGTATCTGCCGGTTCCTTTACGGTTTTTGTAAACTGGATGGTGTCAATCCTTGCATCTGAACCCTTAAATACCACATAGACGTCATGCACGCCTTGCAGTTCCTGTCCCAAGGTGATTTCTGCCGTGGTATAGTCCAGTTCCTGCACTGGAAGGTCTGTAGCCGCATCTGGATCCTGCCCCGTCTCAGGGGCGCTGTAACTGTTTGTTGGCGTGATATGGAAATCCAATGTGCCAAGCAATGTCCCATCCACTCCATCGACCCGCACTTCGATGGCAGAATGCTCATTCCTGCTGGCTACCCTTGCCTGAATGGAAGAAACGCCTTCTAAGTCCACCTGTTTCATGGCTGTCCATGCCCCGTCCCCTTTGCCCAGGACTGCGTAATAGCCGCCTGCCACATTGTGGGCCGCCTGCTCCTTGCTCCCCCTGCTGGCTTTGGCAAGGGCGTTTGCCGTATGCGCCTTGGAAACCTCGCGGTATACCACTTCGCTGGAGGCAAAGCTTGTGTCAAACACATTGACCGGCGCCGTAGAAGCGTCTAAAGAGCCAATGCCTTCCCCTGTGACTGCCAAGGCCCTGCTCTGGCGGATATCGGAGGAAGAACTGCCGGCCATCAGGCTGTATGTCCCTGCTTCTACCAGGTATTCGCTGGTATTGGTGTTCCATAAGGCAAAATCATCTGTATCCACCTTAAGGGTGACTGTCTTTGCCTGGCCTGCCGGGATAGACACTTTCTCAAAGGACACCAGCTTAAGCTTTGGCGCATATGCCCCGTATGCGGAAGCCTCATTGGACAGGTATAGCTGGACGACTTC
>CAOKUK010000067.1 GCA_948472595.1 uncultured Eubacterium sp. | reverse complement strand
CTGGAATCCTATCCCGCCTCCAAGGCCATGTCTGCCCAAGCCTGCCCACGAGCCACAGGGGCTTTCCCAATTCCAGGATTCCCTCCTGCTTCAAACGCTGTTGCTGCGCAAACAGCGTCCTCTGCCGCCTTCTTCGCCAGAAACAAGCCGTAGGTATAGAGGAGCAGGTTGTATCCCAGCATGTAGAACACGATATAAATCATGCATTCCGCCCCATAAAGGCTGGTGATGACAGGGATGCCCATAAACCCTACATTGGGGAAAATGGCCATCAGGCGGTAGAGCCTGCGCTGCGCCTTTTGCGGCCGGAGAACCCATACCATCACAAAGCTGGCAGCCGTCAGCAGGAGATAGAAAAATGCCACAAACCCCAAGTTCTGCAGCAACAGGAAGACGTCGCCGCCAGAGTCCTTGCCCAGGACGCCATTGACCACCAAAAGGGGGTTTAGGATATTCACCACCACCTTTGACAATTTCTGGTAGGCGTTTTCATCGAACCATTCTTTTTTCCAAATAAAATACCCTGTCACCATCATGGCGAAAAGCATCAGCATTTGCTGTAAGATAATCTGTATATCCACTTTTTTTCTCCCTTTCCTTGTCTTTCTGCGGCTAAAGCAGGGCTTTTGCCTGTTCCGCCAAGGGCTTTTTTGCTTTTTTTCGGGTGATTTCCACCAGATCCAGCTTCGTCATGCCCACTGCCTGCGCCGGCACGCTGTCTGCGCGCAGGGCGCTGCGCAGGGACTGCATGAGCATTTCCTTGTGCTTTGCGTCCTTCATGTCTATAAAATCTGCGATAATAATCCCGGAAAGATTGCGGAGCCGGATTTGATGGGCAATCTCTTCGGCAGCCTCTAAGTTGATCTTCAAGTGGTGCTCTTCTACCTTCTTTTTCGCAATGCTTTTGCCGGAATTGACGTCAATTACGGTCAAGGCCTCCGTAGGCTGGATGACCAGATAGCCCCCGGATTTCATCCAGACCCTTTCCCGGAGGGCTTCCTTTAGCTTTGCCTCCAGGCCATACAGGCTGCCCAGGCTTAGCAGCGGGTCTTCATAGAAGGAAAGCTTTCCGCAATCCTCCGGCTGGAATTCTTTCAGGTAGCCGCTAAGCTGCCCATAAAGCGCCCTGTCATCCGTAAGGATTTCCCCTAACTGCCTTTGGTCCATGTCCCGGAGGGCATGGAGGTATTCCGGAAGGCTTTCCTTCAGGCAGCTGAATGCCGTTCTGCGGGGAGCCTTCTCCTTAAGGGAAAAGTATTCCTGCTCCAGCTTGCGGTATTCCGCCAAGATTTCCTCCGTGCCGGCGGCTGCGGCGTTGGTGCGGACTATCACGCCAAATTCCCCGCTGGGCTCAAAAGGGAGCGCCCTGCGCAGCCGTTCCCTGGCCTCTGCATCCAGTTTTTTGGAAATGCCCATGGCGCGGTTCTCGCTGGTGAGCACTAGGTACTTCCCCGTCAGGTTCAGGTTTGTGCTGACTTTCGGCGGCTTGGACTTGCTGCTCTCCTGCACCACCTGCACCACCACTTCATCCCCCTGCACCATCCTGGGGCTGTTGATTTTTTTTGTATACAGGGGCTGCTTCAAGTCTTCCAGGCTATAGTAGCAGGGCTTCCCCGGCGCGATTTCAATAAACGCCGCATTCAGGTTCTTCACGATATTCTTTACCCTTCCTACATATATATTGCCCAAAATGCTTCCCGCTCCTGCCGCCTCCAGGCTGATTTCCAGCAATTTCTTGTCTTGGAATAAGGCGGAGGCAATGCAGGATTTCCCATTTTTCCCTAGTTTCGTTATCAATAATGTATTTCCCATCATGCCTACCTCCCATAGTTTTTTCACACAGTCCCCATTCTAGCATTTTTCCCGCAATATTACAATTCCAAAAAAGAAAATCTGTGGTAAAATAAAATGGCGCCCTGCGCATGCCAATCCTATTTGAAAATTTTTTCATGCTTTTGTGATATTTCCTCCCTGCCGTTCGTTTTCTTAATATAGGAGGTGCAGCTTATGAAACACACAGAAGAAAGCCGGGTCTTAGAATGCTACGAAGCCTATAAAGACACCATCTTTAAACTGGCCTATTCCTACTGCAAGGACAAAAGCCAGGCGGAGGACGCATTCCAAGAGGTATTTTACAAATTTATGAAACGGAACCCTCAGTTCAAGACCAGGGAGCATGAGAAAGCCTGGTTTATCCGCACTACCATCAATGTGTGCAAAGACATGCTGAAGTCCAAGTGGAGCCGCATTGTGGTGCAGCTAGAGGAATGGGACAGCGACCGCGCATTTCAGGAAGGCCCTGGCGATATTTTCGATGAGCTGCGCGAAGCCATCCTGTCCCTGCCAGAGAAGTACCGGGTGCCTATACACCTTTACTACTACGAGGAGTATTCCGTGCGGGAGATTGCGCATATCCTGCATCGGAGCGAAAGCGCCGTACAGACACAGCTGCAGCGCGGAAGGGAAAAACTCAGACAGAAAATGGAAAGGAGCGATAAGCATGAAGTTGAATCACGATATTTACAGGGAAGCCATGGAGAATGTTAGGATTTCAGACAAGACCGGTAAGGAGCTTTTAGAGCTTGCCGCACAGCAGAACAGACGCCATAAGAAGGCTTTCAAGACCCAGATGGCGGCAGCCATTGCGGCCATCCTGGCAATCAGCCTGGGGGTGAACGGCATCTGCTATGCCCAGACCGGGAAGAATGTCCTGGAGATGTTTGCTGCATTATATGACAATACAGACTCTCTGGCTTCATCCAAGACCTACTCTACGATAGCGGAAGGCGCTAACAAATCAGGGGAATCCATAGCCTGCAATAACTTGAAGTTCACCTTAGACTATTACTTTTATGATAGGAAGAATGGGGAAGTCTATTTTGCGGTACGCACGGATTCGCTGGACAACACCCCGCTGGATATGGAACGGGTAAATGAACATTATACGGTGGATGTCAAAGAAGGCTCCTCTGGGACTGGGAATTGGAACTCCCCTATTTACAACGACGCCAGAGACTCCGCCATCGTTTATTACCACTACATGCTAGAGGCAGATGGTGAGGGGAATTTCCCGGAAAAAATAAATTTTACGATAGACCATATCATTGCGGATGATTCCCAAGCACTCCAATATGACATGACATATGATACAGAAGAGTTAGGGGCAATTGCCATGTCTCCTACCGGGGAATTGAAGGCAAGGTATGCAGACTGTTCCTTCTTGCCCTACTGTGACTCGAAAGCCAAAATAACAAGCGGTGGGTTTGTCCTGTATTTTGATGAGGACATTATAGAGGATGAAGCGTTCCATACAGACAAGTTCTTCCCATTCATTGAAATTAAGATGAAAGATGGGGTCACTTACCGCATTGGCAAGTCTGCAGAGGAAAAAAGGACATCTAAAACAGTGCCGCTTTATGATGTGAATGGAAAGCTTGCAAACCCGGAAGATTTCTCTCCAGAAGAAGCAAAGACAGTTGAGACTTACACTGGCTCCGCCTCGGAAAAGCCTTTGCCCGAAAACGTATACCATATTGCGGGGAGCTATGGGTTTGGTGGGGGCGCAGAAGGATATTCTGTATACAGCGCAACTTTCCATGATTATTTTATAGATGTTGACGATATTGCAGAGGTTTATATCGATAACGTTAAAGTGTCGCTGGAATAAAAGAATGCCTTCTTACACTGGCATTCAAGCGTTAGAGCAATGCAAACCCTAATAGACAGGCGGATTTTTCCACTTGCTATTAGGGTTTGTGTCATTATAGGCAGCCCATGCCCCCAAACTCCCCTAAAGGGACAAATTCCGGGAACGGCCTGCCTTCCTTAGCGTAGGCCTCTTTCCGCTCCTTCAGGCGTTCCATGTATTCTTTGCGCTCCCGCTCCCCCTTCACGGGGATTTCCTCCGCTTTCGCATAGACCTCCAGGCGGTGTATCTGGAAATGGAAGAGGCTGCAGCTTATGCCGCAAAAATCAAAGAAGGCCTCCAGCGCCAGCTCTGGCTTCAAGTTGCTGCTGCTCCCGGTGCAGAGCCTTAGGAAGAGCATGCCGCCTTTTCCTGCTGGGGCAGATTCCTCGGAAAGGATGGCCAGCAGCTCTGGATTTTTTATGGAGAGGGATTCTTTGGCCGCTGCATCCTTTAGGTCTATGGCTTTCATCTGGTAGATGAGCTGCTTCAAGTCCAATTCCATGGTATTTTTTTTCGTCTGCTTGGCATAAGGGATGCTCTCCTGCCCATGGTAAAACGCCTGGACTTTCTCCTGGAGGAGCCGGCTGTCCCTGAATATAGAAATATCGCCAGCTGTCTCCTGCCCCAAGCCCGCCGCCCTGCCGAATCCCTGGCTGTCCTGGCAGGGCAAGCCCGCCGCCGCGCCGGGCTCTAAATATTCCGGCTTCACATAAATCAGGTAGTCGGCCGCCGCCACCAGGGACATGGAGGGCTTCGTCATTTCCGGGAGCACCTGGAAGCCTAAGATGGAAATCCCATTGGCCATGGCGTTGTCTAGCCGCTTCCGCTCTTCCTCTCCAAAGCTTGGGGCGTTCACCCTAATGTCAAAGTATTCCCCATCGCTGGTCAGCCCCACCCCTAAAGGGGCGGCAAAGGACATCAGCTGGTGGGGGCTGTACCCTTCGGAATAGGCGATGGCAATGCCCGCCCGGCGGATTGCCTTTTGGAAATAGCGCATGATGTCTAAGTGCCCTACGAACTTCATCGGGCCATATTTCTGGAACTGGATCCTCACATTCAAATGTTTACCGCTCAAGGCAGACACCTCCTTTGAATTGGGCGGCTCCGCACCCGCTGCACTGCTGCCTGCAGTTTGGGGTCACTTCCCCCCGCAAGGCGCGCTCCCACTCCCGCTTCAGGAAGTCCTTGGACACGCCGCAGTCAATAAAGTCCCAAGGCAATATTTCCTCCGTGTCCCGGGTGCGCCGGTTGTAGAAATCAATGGAGACGCCGCATTCCGCAAAGGCCTCCATCCACAGCTCGTTGTGGAAAGACTCGCTCCAGGCATCGAACAGGCAGCCCTTTTCGTAAGCCTTCCGAAGGACAGGGGCAATCCTACGGTCGCCCCGGGCAAACACGCCCTCTAAGACGGTCACGTCAGCCTCATGCCAGTTGTACTTTAAGCTCTTGCGGTTTAACTGCGCCTTCATCTCCTCATTGACGACCCTGGCCCTAGCCAAGTATTCATCCTTATCATACATCGGCGCCCATTGGAAGGGCGTGAAAGGCTTTGGCACGAAGAAGGAGGTGCTGATGGTAATCTGGCATTTCCCATTCCGCTTGTCTTTGGGGATTTCATAGTAACGGCGGGCGATTTTTTCCGCAAGGCGGGGGATTTCCCGCCGATCCTCTTCCGTCTCCGTGGGGAGACCCAGCATGAAGTAGAGCTTCACCTTCTGCCAGCCTCCCGCAAAGGCCAGCCCTGCCCCCTCCAAAATCACGTCCTCTGTGAGCCCCTTGTTGATCACGTCCCGCAGCCGCTGGGAGCTGGCCTCCGGCGCAAAGGTCAGGCTGCTCTTGCGCACGTCCTGCACCTTGCCCATCACGTCTAGGGAAAATGCGTCAATCCGCAGGGACGGCAGGGAAATGTTCACGCCCTGTTCTTTGTATTCCATCAAGAAATCCATCAGCTCCGCCAGCTGGCTGTAATCGCTGGAGCTTAAAGAGCTTAGGGAAATCTCCTCATGCCCGGAGCTTTGCAGCATGGCCTTGGCGCATTCCTTCAGCTCTTCCACATCCCGCTCCCGGGTGGGGCGGTAAATCATGCCAGCCTGGCAGAACCGGCACCCGCGGATGCAGCCCCGCTGGATTTCTAAGACCACCCGATCCTGGGCCGCCTTTAAGAAGGGAACCAGGGGCTTGCGTGGGTAAGGCGCATGGGTAAGGTTCATTTCCACTTCCTTTTTCACCTTGGCGGGCACGTCCCCATATTTCGGCTCAAAGGAGGCGATGGCGCCGTCCGCGCCGTAAGAGACCTCATAGAGGGAGGGCACATAAATGCCTGGGATTTGGCAGGCCTTCCGCAGGAATTCTCGGCGGGTGCCGCCGCTGCTGCGGTTCGCTTTGTATAAATCCAGCAAATCATCGTAGCGGGTCTCCCCTTCCCCGATATAAAATAAGTCGAAGAATGCAGCCAAAGGCTCCGGGTTGTAGGCGCATGGCCCGCCGCCGATGACAATGGGGTCTTCCTCCCCGCGGCTCTCGGCCAACAGCGGGATTTGGCTTAAGTCCAGCACTTGCAGGATATTGGCATAGCACATCTCGTACTGGATGGTGATGCCCAGAAAGTCCATGTCCCGGACGGGCGATTGGGTCTCCAAGGTAAATAAGGGGATTTGCCGCTCCTTCATGATTTTATGGAGGTCGTGCCAGGGGGAATAGATGCGCTCACAGTACACATCCTCCCTTTGGTTGAACATGTCGTAAAGGATTTGGAGACCTAAGTGGGACATGCCGATTTCATACACGTCCGGAAAGCACATGGCGAAGCGGATATCCACTTTCGAAGGGTCTTTCATGACGGCGTTCACCTCGCCGCCGATATAGCGGGCCGGCTTCTCGATTTTGAGTAATATTTCATCATTTAAGGCTAGTTTTCTCATAAGTTTCCTTTCATCAGCAACAAGTCCATAGCATCTGCCCTACATCCACTCCCTGGCTTCTTCCTCTGTCATGCCATTCGCATTGAAAGGCTTATGCCACTTAGCCTCCGGATATGATTTTTTCAGCTTAACGGCAAGCTTCGCCGGCTTTGTCTTCCCACTTGTGGTAAATACAGCCACATGTTTCCCGTTTAAATCCAAGGCGTCCAACAGCGTCAGGACTGCATTGGGCGCACCTCCGCACCAGACTGGGAACCCAATCAGAATACGGTCATATTTCTGTGCGTCCGGTATTTCCATTGCAAGCGCCGGGCGCGCTTTTGTAAAGATTTCTTTCATCGATGCCAATACCGTCTTCCCATAGGACATCTCATAAGGCCTTTTTGGCTTAATCTCCACTAAATCGGCCTTCTTTATCTCCGCAATTTTTTCAGCAACTGCTCTGGTTGTCCCTGTCTTGGAAAAATAAATCACTAATGTACCCATAGCAAAATCTCCTTTTTTGTTCTTATCTTTCGTTCTTATTATAAGTTTTCTTTAATCAAAATGCAACAACATTGCAATCAACTCACCTGCCATCAGGCGTTCTATCTCCCGTTTGGTTGATTCATTTCCAAACGGGCAGCCGTCATGCCATCTTTTTGATTCTATCATAGCGAATTAGAATCCATGCCCTCCTGCATCTTGCCACGCAAAAGAGCCAGGGCAGCCATCGCCGCCCCTGCCGCCAGCATCCACAGCTTTGCCCCATAGTCCCCAATGGCCATAGAAAACAGGTAAAAGCGGCCGAGCTTCGCCCCCATGCCCATATTCAGCGCATAGTACAAAAGGGGCGGCATGTACCCGATGACCGTATTTCCTGTTAGGGCAGAGGCCAGCATGCCCATGGAGCCTAGGAACAGGGCGTCTGCCATTGCGCCGAGCGCCAGGGCGGGGGACACATCGGAGTTCCTTAGCCTCATATATCCGGTAAACAGGGCAATCAAAAGGGCTGCGGCCAAGACAGAATAAAGGATGCGCACAGCATAGACTTTTTCCATGCTGCAATATTTGGAAGCTGCCAAGTCATGGATTTCCGGATTCTGCTCTGGCTGGAATACCGGCGTCAGGAGCATGGCACCCACCAGGGAGACGAACATCTCCAAAGGCAGCGCGGCAGACCGCCGATCCAGGTTGGCCGTGCCAATCAAAAGCGGCGTCAGCAGGCACAGGAGGATGGATACGGCAATGGGCAGGCGCGCATTATGCCATAGGTTTGCTTTTGCGATTTCCAATATGGGAAAACGCTCCTTTGAACGATACTCTTCCATCGAATTTCCCCTTTCTTTTTGCTTCATATACGAAAACGGCGCACAGCACCAGCAGCAGGGAAGCCGCTGCCAGCAAGAGCCTGTTTCCCGCCAGGTTCCCCCAATTGTCCAGATAATCCTGGGTTTGGAACCAGGATTTTGCTCCCACATTGTGGCGGGGCGTCAGGCGGAACAGCCCATAGCCTGCAGAGAGGCTCCGGATGCCTGCATTGGTGTCAAGCAGCCACCAAAGCCCCTGCAGGACAATGGCGATGGGCGTGCCTGTCAGCTCTGTCAGCAGCATGCCGACAGCCGCAGAGGCCATCACGGTGGGCAGCATCCAGCCCAGGCTATATTTCAGCGGGGCAAGGCAATCCAGCTGCAGCCCGCTGTAGCTGCCCCAGACTTTCATGTTTGACAGGTAAGAAAGGATTATGGCTGGAAGCATGGCGGCCGCAACCAGCGCCAGGTAGCGGGAAAAGATGAGGCGGGCGGCAGAGGTCTGCCTGGCATAGATAAGGGAATCCATTTTCGAACGGCGGTCTTTCATGCAGAGGATGACGGCTGGAAAGACCGGGAGGAGGGACAGCGCTATGACCCCCGCATAGTCGGAAAACAGCCGCGCATACCCTCCGGTAACCCGGTCAGATTTTAAAGCAAGAGCATACCGCTCCTTGGCTTCCTGATAGGTCAAAGGGATAGCGCCGAATCCAGCCATGGAATCCGCTTGATAGGAAGAGCCGCCGCCTAAGATGCGGTCTGCCCGCCCCATCAGCTCTTTGAAATGGGGATAGCTTATGCTGGGAGATACGTTTATCTGCACTGCCCCCTCTTGCGAGCCTTCCAAGTTGCTTTCTGGCGTTATGGCAAAGCTGCCGTCTGATTCTTGCTGCAGGTTGCCCCCATTCACCTGAAAGGAAACATCCCCATTGCTGTAGGTGGAGTTGCCTGGCGCATTCCCGGCGCTTTCCCGCAGGATGGCTTCTTTGCTATGGCCGGTGATTTCAGAGAGAATCCCCGCCATTTCTGCCTGTTCCCCATCCCCCAGCTTCACATGCTTTATGAACCCAATCGGGTAGGTTTGGTAATCGTTTGCGCAGAACTCCCCCCAGAGCTTTTCCAGGGCGGCGGGCATGACGATTTCTGGGATTTCCTCATATTGAAACCCATAGCTGCCCCCAGGCTTCGGCTCCTGCAGCAGATCCTCCTGGAACTGGAACACCCCCTGGGAAGCCAGGCCCAGTGTCATGGCGGCGACGAAGACGGCATAGGGCACAGAGCGCATGATTTTCTTCAACTCCTTTAAAAACAGCATTACCGCACACCCCCTATCCCGCTTTCCAAAGCCACATCCCGGACGCCGTTAGCTTTAAGGTACAGCATATATGCGTCCTCCATGTTCGGCTCGCATTCCTCCGCTCCCTGCACCAGCCCGTCCGCAAGGAAGCGGATATGGGCTTTGCTTCCCTGGGCGTGCATGCTGGTGATGGCCAGCTCCCGCTTGAGCAGCGCCAATTCCCGTTTGGAAGCCTCCAGGGTAAACACCTTGCCCTTTGCATCATTTAAGAGCTCGCCTACCGTGCCGTCATAAATGACGCTGCCTTCGTTGATGATGGCGATGTCCTCGCAGGTGGCCTCAATGTCCCCCACAATGTGGGTGGACAGGATGACGGTTTTATCCTCTGCAATTTCAGACAGCAGGTTTCGGAAGCGCACCCGCTCCTCTGGATCCAGCCCTGCGGTGGGCTCATCCACTATCAGGACCTTGGGATGGTTGAGGAGGGCTTGGGCAATCCCCAGGCGGCGCTTCATGCCGCCAGAAAGGGCTTTGACTTTCTTTTTTCGGTGCTGCGTGAGGTTCACCTGCTCAAGCAGCGCATCTGTCCGCTCTTTCCGCTCCTTTTTGTTAAGGCCGGACAAGACGCCCAGGTAATCCATGGCCTCCGCCACGTTCATGGAGGGGTACATGGAAAACTCCTGGGGCAGGTAGCCGATAATCCTGCGAATCTCTTTGGCGTTTTCGATAGGGATGCCGCATATGGCAACCTCGCCCTCTTGTTTTTTCAGCAGCGTGGCGAGGGTTTTCATCAACGTGGTCTTTCCTGCGCCGTTGCGGCCCAAAAGGCCGAACATGCCTGGTTGGATGGAAAGGCTCACATTGCACAGCGCCTGCTTCTTTCCATAAAATTTATTCAGGCCTTTGATTTCGATGGAATTGTCCATTTAAAAAATCTCCTTTCTGCCTATTCTGCGGCGGCGCGGCATTCCTAGCCGCCGACAAGGATAGGATACAGGAAGATTTTCAACTTTTTATCAATAAAACGGAACGTTTATAGGAAAATGGCGGTTACGATGGCGCCAGCGTTGGCGCCGCTTCGGTTGCCTAGGCGGAGGCATCCGCCGTGCTTTTCGCAGAGGATTTTGCAGATGTTTAAGCCCATGCCAAAATGATTCCTGTCGGTTTCCTGCACAGTCTTGTAGAAGGGCTTCGTGGCATTTTCCAAATCCTCTTTGGTAAAGCCAGGCCCATCGTCCGAAACAGCCAGGCACAGGCGGCTCTCTTGGAATGCCAGGGATACTGCAAGCCCCTCTTTGGCATAACGCATCCCATTGGACAGCAGGTTCTCAAATACCCGCAGGACAATGGCGGCGTCCACCTGAAGGATGGCTTCTGCGTCCCCTGACAGGTGAAAAGAGCAGGGCTTGGGGGCGCAGAAGGCTTCCCCCGTTTCCCGCACCTGCCGGTACAGGCTGCTAAGAGAGACAGGGTGCCTGGCCACCTCAATGTCCTCCAGCCGCTGCAGGTCGCCCATGGCCTGCACATAGGCCTCCAGCCGGACAATGTGGCGGCGCATCATCTCTGAGGCGTCTTGCAGCTTTTGAGGGGACATTTGGGGCGCATATTGCAGCAGGAGCTCGCTTTGCCCCCTTAGGACGGTAAGGGGCGTCCGCATGTCGTGGGAAAACGCCGCATTCAGCCTCTTGCGCTCTTCCATCTGCCGCCACATCTCCTCGTTGTTCTCCTGCAGCGCCTGCCGCATTTTTTCAAAGGAGGCGCACAGCTGCCCCATCTCGTCCTCTCTCCCATAGGAGATTTCAAAATCCA
>CAOKUK010000066.1 GCA_948472595.1 uncultured Eubacterium sp. | reverse complement strand
CCGATCTTATTTGGCATTGCAAAATGAAATAGATTACTCTGCATATGTTCAGCATCATGAACTTGAAATAGATTTTAAAACATATTAAGTGCACAGTTAGATATGTTGTATTTCTAACTTACACACTATATTTTACACTCCTTAAGGTTTTCGAAGCAGGTATTGCAAAAGTGGATTTTTTAGTAAGCCTTTAGGCTTTGCCAGCAACAGCCCCTTATAGGGCAGAGCAAGCCAGCCGCAGAACACACATCTGCGGCTGGCTTTTCATTTATTTCACAGTTATCGTAACTTTTTTCTTCTTTCCATTAAATGTCTTAACGGTGATGGTTGCCTTCCCTTTCTTCTTGGCTGTGACCACGCCTTTCGCATTGACCGTGGCCGTTTTCTTATTGGAAGTGCTGTAGGTAATCTTGTTGCTGGCTGTGCCGCTGGGCAGCTTCACCTTCAAGGTCACCTTCTTGCCCTTCTTCAAGGTCTTCTTGGAGGGGGTCACCTTGCTGATCTTGCTGGGCGCCTTCTTCACAGTCAGGTTATACACCGTGACTTTGCCGTTCTTATGGATGGCCTTCACGGTGGCTTTCCCTGTGCCCTTGGCCGTCACTGCGCCCTTGCTGCTCACTGCGGCCACCTTCTTATTGGAAGTGGTGTAGGTGCAGTTCTTTGCCGCCACGGAGTATTTCTCTCCCTTCCCCAGCGTGGCTTTCTTTGTGGCAGTGACTTTCAGCTTCACCAAGCCTTTTATGGCCTTTTTCAAATTGCTGTTTGCCGTATCCACCTGCTTCTGGGTCGCCTTCGCATTGTTCACGGCTTTTTTGGCATTGCTCAATGCCGTGCTGTAAGCCTTCCAGCTTGCAGACGTATAATTTGCCTTCTTGTACTTCTTCTCTGCCGAAGCGATAGAAGACTTCAGGCTGGCAATGGATTCCTTAGAGGCAAGGCCAGGATTTTCCTGCCCCTCATTGTACTTCACCTTCACAACCGTAAGGGACATGGCGGGCACCACATAAGTCATGCTCTGGCCGCTTAAGGATACATTGGAAGTAACCGGCGCAACCTTTGTCTGTTCTGTGATGGTATTCATGTCCATGGCATTGCCGGACAGGCAAATCAGCTCCACTTTCGTGCCGTCTTTGACGCCTGGGTAATTCAGGGTAATCTCCTTGGCATAATCGTCATGGTTCACCAGCTTGGTGTAAATGTTATTCTCATCCTCAGAAGTCACATAGTACAGTTCCGTCTGGTGGCCTGGCTTCTTGTCGTAGGCGCCGGTCTTACTGTTGTACTTCTCCAATGTGGTGTTCAGGATGTGCTTGCCGTAGTTGTTGGAATACATGGTCTGCACATAGTAGCTGGGCGTGCCGTAGCTGCTGAATGCGTCGAATTTAATCAGGTTGTAGTCCCAGTCCCTGCAGCCTTCCCGCTCAAACAGGGGCGCATAGGAGGCATGGCGCACGATATCCGCATTGCGCTCGATGCCCGTCATGTATGCGGCCTCGCTGATGGCCGTATCCAGCACGTTTTCCGTGGTGGTGGTCAGGTGGCCTGCGTATTCTCCCACAAACACATTGCTGCCGCCCTGGTTCAGGCGCTTGTAGCTGTCATAAATATAATCCTCGTTTAAGAGGGTGTTGTTGCCGTCCCCGGCATAGTTGATGTAATAATGCTCATCCACCAATGTCTCGCCCGGCATGTCCCGGTTCACCCAATTCCAGGCGCTGGTGTCCTGCCTGCCTTGGTAATAAGGGCCCGTAGAGGAAATCAGCGTAATCTTCCTGCCTGGATAATGCGCCTTCACGTAGTCCTCCACGTATTTTTTGATCCATGCAAAATTCTGGTAATAGGAAATGCCTTTTGCCGGCTCTTCCCAGTTCTCATTGCCGATGCCCAAATAATTCAGGTCAAAGGTTGCCGCATGGCCGTTCTCCACGCGCTTCTTCGCCCAGGAAGCCTGGGTGGCGTCTGCGCTGTTTGGGTCTCCCCAGCAGTAATCAATCAGATGGGTGGCATGCTCTGCAAAGGGCTTCAAGGCCTCGCCCTTTACGGATGCGGAGGAAGCCTCCGTAAACTGGCAGAAAATGCCTGCGCTCAAGATGGGGAATGCCTGCGCCCCCAAATCCTCGCAGAGGGTTAAAATCTCGTGGTAGCCAAACTGGTAAGACATCATATAGCCGTATTTATCCTGCGCCGTCCCATAGTTCACGGACTTCCAGGGGCTTCCCCAGTAGCTTCCGATTGCCCTTCTCTCCTCTAAGGGTCCTACGGAATCTTCCCAGTTGTAATAGCCGTCCGTGCCATAGCTGCCCTCCACCACGCAGCCGCCTGGGAAACGGATGAAGCTGGGGTTCAGCTGCTGCAGCTTCTCCACCAGGTCTTTCCGAAGGCCTGCGCCGTAAGAATAGTTCTTATTGCCATAGCCAAAGCCATCCGTAGGGATTAGGGATACCATATCAATGTAGATAGCGTCTGATGCGCCTGCCCCCTCAAAGGCCAGGACAAGGGTCCCAAGCTCCGTGGCATTCCCCTTCAGGGAGGCTTTCACCTTCTGCCATTTGCCGTCCTTTTTCAAGGTAAGCGCCGCCTCGTTGGTGAGGGCTGCCCCGCTGTCATTTACGGCCTTCACCTTCACGGTTCCGGCATAGGAGCTGTCCGCCTTCATGTACATGGAGAAGTCATAGGCCACATCCTTGCGGATAGCCATGGCGGATTTGTCCAGGCTCGCCCTTCCCACAAACCCATGGTTGGACAAGGTCTGGCTGCCTGTGATTTTCGCATAGTTCTTATTGTTGCCATTTAAGCCTGCCGTCCTCTCCACCACAAAATTGGAGGGACTGCTGCTATTCCAATGGAGCTTCCAGGAAGCCTGGTCCCCCTTCACTGCCGGGGACGTGGTGGAATGCAGGTTCTGGTAATTTTCAAAGGAATTGTTCTTCACCAGCTCTGCGGACAGCCCGCCGTCTGCGGAGCTGTTGATATCCTCATAAAATACGCCGAACAGTTCCTGGCTGATGTCCACGCCCTTGTCCTTCTGGTCAATAGTCATGGCATATTCCGTGGTGCTGCCGGAGAGCACCAAAATCTTGACCTCCTTGTCCTTCTTAATGGCCGGATTGGAGGCCAGGCTGCAGGTTGCCGTCAGCGTCACTTCCGTGTCCTTGGACGGAGGTGTGATTTTGCCATCGTCCGACACTATGCCGGCGCTGCCGCTCTTCCAGGAAACCTTTACCAGCCCATTCATTGCCGTATCGGGCAATGTGAGGCTCTTGTAGATACGGCTGGGAACCCTTCCCTCTTTCACCTCGGGGATGACCAAACTGCTGCCTGCCGCGGACACGACAAATTCATCGGTAATATCAGAATGCACCTTCCAGCGGTATACGCCGTTGCAGTCGCCGGTTACCGTCATATACATACGGATGGCCTTGGTGGTCACTTCCTCAATGGTAATCTGGTTGTAGCGGTTGAATTTCAAAAAGTTCTTGCTGTTGGAGACCAATACAGCGTCTTTCCAGGCGCCGTTTCCATCCTTGTACTGGAAGTGGACATTTGAAGGCAGCTTCATGCCGCCGTCGTCGCCGTACCAGTAAACCTGGAAGGTCTTGGCGGTCACAGGCTCATCCCAATCATACTGGAGCCAATGCTCGCTGCCTGCCGCCTGCTGCCAGTTGCCCCAGCCAAGGCCTGTCCCGATGGAGGAAGCCGTGGGCTCAAATTCCGGGTTATTGATGCCATAGAGGTTTTCCCAAGGAGATGTGTAGTCGGAGCTTGGAACCGCATAAATGGCAGCGTCCGGAAGCTTCAAATCCTCGCTGGGTTCCTCTGGATCCACTGGGGTGGGCTTTGGGAAATCCTCCGGCACATCGCCCAACAGCTTCCAGTCATTCACGGCCACAGCTACTTTAACTCCGTTTAGGAGTCCATGCTCCATGGTGACGCGGATTTTCGAAGTGGTGACCGGCTCAAACTCATAAGTGACGACTTCATTTGCCTTGAAGACCCACTCGCCCTTTTTGGTGACTTCCTTCCAGCCACCGTCTTCTGTGCCATACTCAATTGTAATATTGGTAGGGACAATCACCCCGCCGCCATCGTCAAAAAATTGGATGTCCGATCCCCGGATTTCTGCCTTGCGCTCACCGAAATCGTACATCATCCATTGGTTTTCCGTGGCAAGGTTCGGGTCGCTGTGCCCGTTCCAGAAGGTAGACATGTTCTCATCTGCAAAATTCTCAGCCCCCAGGTTCCATCCCACAAAGCTTACGGACGGGGTCGCATAATCCCTCAAGGTAGGGTTCTCCTTATCCTCCCATGCCATCCTGGAGGATACAACTGCCGCTGTCTCTGCCGCCGCCGTCAAGGGCGCAGCCGGTACGGAGGTAAAAAGCATGGCGCCGGCCAAGAGCAGGCCTGCCGCTTTGCGCAATTTTTTCAACCGCATATTAGTTCCCCTTTCTTCTATGATTTTCTTCCATACAGTAATATCTTCTAAAAAATGCCTTTCTGCAACATACTGACGCACCGATGCAGCCTCGGCGCAAATCTATGCCCAAAAAGGATTCAGGCTCCAAAAGGCGGAACAGGGGCGGAACCTTCCTTCCGCCCCTGCTGCGCTGCCTATAACATTCAGCAACTGTAACATTCCCATGCTTTCCTAGCTGCCGGCAATCTTACATTCGCCATTATTTTACTGTAATCTTAACCTTCTTGCTCTTCTTATTGAATGTCTTGACGGTAATGGTTGCCGTACCTTTCTTCTTCGCTGTCACAACGCCCTTGGAACTTACTGTGGCCACCTTCTTGTTGGAAGTGCTAAAGGTAATCTTGCTGCTGGCTGTGCCGCTGGGCAGCTTCACCTTCAGGGTCACCTTCTTGCCCTTCTTCAAAGTCTTCTTAGACGGGGTCACCTTGCTGATCTTGCTGGGCGCTTTCTTCACGGTCAGGTTGTAAACCGTTACCTTGCCGTTCTTATTGATGGCCTTCACAGTAGCTTTCCCTGTGCCCTTAGTCACTACTGTGCCCTTGCTGTTCACTGCAGCCACTTTCTTATTGGAAGTGGTGTAAGTGCAGTTCTTAGCAGCTACAGAATATTTCTCGCCTTTGCCCAAGGTCGCCTTCTTGGTAGCGGTCACCTTTAATTTGACAAGGGCTTTCACTGCCTTCTGCAGTTTGCTGGCCGCATCGTCCACCTTTGCCTGGGTTGCGGCCTTATCGGCGGCAACTTTCTGAGCGGCGCTCAATGCGGAGCTAAATGATTTCCAGCTGGCTGCTGTGTAATTGTCTTTCTTATATTTCTTTGCGGAAGCAATCGCGCTGTTCAGCTTTGTCTTATCTACTTCTGGTTTCACATCCGGCTTCTTGGCCAGCTTAGCGTTGGCGTCTTCCAATGCGCTCTTGGCGTCGTCTAACTGCTTCTGGCTTACGATTTCCCTAGCCACATATCCTTTTGCCCTTTTCAGAGCAGTCTGGAGATTTTCCCAGCTTTCTGCGGTGTAATCGTTCTGGTTCAGGCCGCTCAGCTTGGACTCTACGCTTGCGATTGCGTCTGTCAACGGCTGCCTGTCCACAACCAATGTCCCTGTCAAATCCCATTCATTGACTGCGACTGCCACTTTATTTCCGCCTGACACTGCATGGTCCATGGTAACGCGGATTTTAGACGTCACAATCTTCTCAAATTCATATGTGACATATTCGCCGTCTTTGTAAACCCACTCGCCCACCGGAGTGACTTCTTTCCAACTTCCGTCTTCTGCTTCGTATTCAATCGTAATCTTCTTCGGAGTCATAACTCCGCCGTGGTCATCAAAGAACCAAATCCTGGATGCCGTCAATTCTGCTTTCGCATCGCCAAAGTCATACATCATCCACTGATTCTTCGTCTGAAGGTCTGGATCGCTATGCCCATTCCAGAATGTGCCTTCCACGCCGTCTGCAAACTTGTCTGCGCCCATGCCCCATCCTACAAAGTTTACGGATGGAGTGGCATAATTACGAACGCTGATTTCCTTAAGAATCGGCGTATCCGCCATAGTCCAAATCAGCATTTTGGTAGAGCTATTCTTTGCCTGCCCTGGAACATACTCTGTATCATCCCCGCGATTGTTCCATGCATAATAAGGAACTGCCTGCAGCTTGGCGTCAATCATCTCATCCTCATTGCCCGTTGCATACTTCACATCGCCTGTAATCTCTACAATATCTTTTAAGTAATCTTTTTTACGGGTTGCCGTAAGCTTGGCATCCCTTGGAATCACTAGGTTCAATGGGTCAAAGCCCTCAATATCGGCATTCAGCTGCGCATTGCCTGCTTTTTCTATGCAATATACAACCGGGCCTCTCTGCAGGGCAATCCTGCCTTGGTTTGCCTTTACCAGCTCATGGGCTTCTGTCATCCTGATTTCCATTGGAATATCAATTGTCACTGCATCGCCATTATTCCATGTCCTATTAATGGTTGCATAGCCCTTTTCTACAGAAACATTTACACTCTGCCCATTTACTTTAATGGCCACATCCTTATTCTTCTGCTCATTTACCCATCCCGGAATGCGGATTTTCATTGCAAACGCCTTAGAACCTTCCATTGTAGTGGTTAATTTAATGGCGCCATCCCATGGATACTCTGTCTCTTGTTTTAATCCAATCTTCCTACCGCCTATATTTACAGTACCAGTACTTCCGGAATACATGTTAACAAACAAATTATCCCCATGTACCGTATACATATAACCGCTTAAGGACGCAATCGTACGCATTAAGTTCGGAGGACAGCATGCACATCCAAACCACTGGGAACGGCCATTCCCATTTTCCACTTCCAGCAACGTACTGTAATAGAAACGATTGCCGTCCAGATTCGTCCCTACTAAAATGGAATTGTAGAGGTTTTTCTCCACCATATCAGCATATTTTCCATCCTCATGCAGAAGATTCATCCTCTGGTTCCAATTTGCAGAGCCAATTGCTGCACAAATTTCGCAATAAGATTGGTTTGGAGGCAAATCATAATCACGTCCAAAGCCTTCGGAATCACTGCCTGCCGTTGTAGTTCCAATTCCGCCTGTAATATAAGTTTTCCGATTCGTCACAGAATCCCAGATAGTATCCAAGCTATTGATATAGGCGTCCCTGTCTGCATTCCCCTCTGGCAGAAGCGTAGCAATATCTGTTACGCCTGTATAGAAATAGTTAGCGCGCACGGCATGGCCTACCGCATTTGTCTCTTCCTTAAATGGGGTCAAATCCTGGGAATATGTGCCGCCCTTATAGCCGCTCTCACGCAGGCTTGCGCTTTCCCCGCGCCTGTCAATCAACACTTTCGCTGTATCAAAATATGGCTGTCCAGCCCCTTCTCCTTCATATTCCTCGGCAAGTTTTCCGAACTTCACCAATGCCAATTCAATCTCTTCATGACCAGGAACCTCATGACGCGTCCCATCTGGCCCAAACAGAGACACAATCTGATTTGCAAAACGCCGGCCGGCCACATAAAGCCTATAATCCGGGCTGCCTATCCCTTCCCTGTAACGGGTATAAGCCACAACGCCCTCCAAGAAATGCCCTGCATTGTACATCTCATGGTTGGATAATTCACGCCACCTATGTGTGCCTGCCCTGCCGCCTCCGCTGAACGTTGCGCTCCTAAGGGTAAAATGCGTGTCTATGTAACCATCTGCATATTGAACCTTTTCAATCTTTTCAATCCAGCTGTCTAATTTATCCTGCAATTTCTTCCTCTGCTCTACAACATCAGGCTTTGTATCATTCTGGGTTGCAGAAAGCGTGTAAGAAATAGCTTCGATACTCTTATAAATATCAGAATCTTGGAACACAAATCCGCTAAAAGCGCTATATGGCTGGCCATTTAATTTTTTGATAGCATTATCAAAATTAGGCTCTCCGCCGGACGCCTTGGCAATTTCCTCAATAGCCTTATTCAAGGACGTCATAGCATTTGTTTCCTGCCTATGTGTCCAGAAAGCGTCTTCTAACTGTACATTTTCAAAGGTTACGCTGCTATTGGTAGCCGCTGCGACAGCAGGCTTCTTAACCGTTATTTCCGCAGTCGCTTCAAGATTTTCTCCGCCATATGCAGCCCTTCCCTTTACGATGAATGTAGTTCCCTCTTTGCCTGCTGCATAATCGGAAGCATTCACATTGTCCCATGTAACTGGAATTAAGCGTGAGTTGAATTCTTCCCCAAAATCATATTTTCCTGTAGTACTTGGCGTAGGATCGTCAAACTCTATTCCATTTGCCACTACGGAATCCGGAAGGATAGGCGCAACTCCGGCAGCTGTAAACGTTTTATATACATCTATACTGCTGATTTTATCCTCCACGACACTGATTTCAACCTCTGCCTCTTTGGATACCCCATTCTTGGTCACTTTAAGATGGAGTTTTGCCGTGCCTGCTCCTAAAGCTTTCAAGGTTACTTCCTTGGCATTTGCCGCCCCCTGTATAGATACAACACTTTCGCCAGCGGAAATTGACCATTCATAAGAAGCTCCCTCTGACAAATTTTCAGGCAAGGCGCTGCCTGTAAATTTTCCTTCAGCCCCTACTGCCATCTTCGGTGAACCCGCAATATCTGCGCCTGTAATCTGCTCTTTAATTTCTTGATTATACACTTCCCACTCGCTGATTCCAACGCCAACGCCTTGGCCTTCTCTGCTTATTAACAGACGCAAAGCCTTGGTAGTGACCGGATTGGCAAAGTTTACAATATTCCAAACGCCGTCGGCGCCGTCTACGCCTCCATGCTCCAAACCTACATCGGAAATCTTTTTCCATTCTTCCCCATCCAGATACTGCACTTCTGCACTAGATGGGAACACAACGCCGCCGTCATTATAAGCCCACCACATAACGCGCATGGAAGACATGGTCTGCTCTTGCTCCCATGTAAGCGTAACCGGCATCGGATATAAATCTTCTTTGGCTCCCCAGCAATTCCAGGACGTCTTGGTATCGCCCGTAGCTAATGCCCCATCGTTAATTGCTGTTGTCGTAACACCGCCATACTGATTTGTATGGGGCGCTGTCGCGGTCGCGCTCCTTGCCAGGTTCACGCCAAATTCCCCTTCTTCTGCTTGGGGGCTGGCTTCCTGTGCGCCTGTCGCTTCAACCTTTCCTGCTGCAACGCTCTCTTCCGCCCGCAAGGACATTGCCGGCAGCATCGTGAACGCCATTGCCACGCTTAAAAACATGGCCAAAACTCTTCGCTTCATCTTTTTCCCTCCTTCTAAAATGCCCCGGCATTGCCTATTGCCTTATAAATCCATAACCCTTCGGCAGGCAATGCCAGGTAAGTCAAATATTGCCGTATTTATTATAGCAAAAAGAGAATTTAAAAACATGATACTTATTTAAGGTTATAGGAGAAATTTAAGGTGAATTTACAGCCTGCACGCTATTGACGTTCTTCCGAAAAGCCAGTAAAATAATTTCAGTGGCAAATGCATCGCTTCTGCGCAGTATTCCCCTGCATGGGCGTATGCAACCCCTAACCAAAAAACTCGAATAAAAAGTACATAAAAAGAAAAGATTTTCCATTAAAATATCAAGCGCAGCATTATATACTTATACTATATGCAACCTTATATCACATATATTTTCACCAAAAAGTCGGAGGCGGCCCTAAAAACGGATATGATATATCCAATACCCAAAAAGGAGGTGCAGGCAAGCCGTATCCGCACATCAAATAAAAATTTCAGGAGGATAATCTATGAAACGAAAAGGAACCAAATTACTCAGCCTGGCTTTGGCTTTCACCCTGGCCGCTTCCCCCATGGCGGGGATTCGCGCTTATGCTGCAGAAATCAGCAACACAGAGGCGGCGCCAGATATGAACGAGGCTCTGGCCACGATGGCCGCCCCACAGGACGATGCCCCCACAAAGCCCACGCTGCCGGAAGGCTTTGGCGAGGCGCTGGAAGAAACCAATGGGCTGACCTTGGCCACAGGCGCAGCCACCATCCAAATCAACGGCTGCGGACAGGCCATCCAGGTGGCCAGCGGATGGAACAACCAGAACAATTACCACGCCTCCATCAACAATGCAGAAACGCTGTTCAAGCGCACAGCCTTCACCGTATTGCTGGATGTGCGCCAGGATGCGTCCACCGGCAATGAAGGGGATTTGGCCAGGAAAACAGCCCTGACCATTGGGACGGACGCCAACAGCCTCCACTTACTGACCTATACCGGCAAATTCGGCTATGGCCCGCACACAAGCGGCGTCAATGCGAATACGGAAACTATGGCCGGCGTAGCGAAGGATGACTGGAACGCCGTGGCCATGACTTATGAAGAAGCCAATGGCGGCAATGGGCATGTAGTGGTCTATGCAAATGGGCAAAAGGCTTGCGAAGTGGACGACATCGGCTTCAAGCTCAGCAGCATGGACGAGCTGAGCGCCATGATTGCCCGCACCTTCGGCTCCAATTTCCTACAGGAAGGCGTCTATGACAACCTGGTGGTGGGGGATTCCGTCTTAGACGAGGCCACCGCCATTGCAGAGACCGCTTACCGAAAATATGCGAAGGACAACCTGGCCGCTGACACAGGCTCTACCCGAATCACCATCAAGGGCAGCGATGTGGACGCCGCTGTGGCCAAGCCCAACGGCCTGGCTTACAAGGGCTTTGGCATGCTCAATGGCAACAGCACCAGCAACCTGCTCTTAGACTACAAATATGAGAACAATGCTGCCTATGACGAGATGATGCAATACCTCTTTGGCGGGGACTACCCCTTGTTCACCCATATCAAGATGGAGATGGGCAACGACGGCAACAACTCCACCGGAGCCGAGGCCTGCACCATGCGCTATGAGGATGAAGAGGCAGACGCTTCCCGCTCCCCGGGCTTCGTCATGGCAGCAGACGCCAAGCAAATCAACCCCAAGGTCAAAATCAGCATCCTGCGCTGGGAAATGCCCAACTGGGTAAAGGCAAAATGGGACAACAACACCGACAATCAGGGCTATGAGGCCATGTACAAATGGTACAAAGAGACCATTTTCGACGCCTATGAGAAATATGGCTATGT
>CAOKUK010000065.1 GCA_948472595.1 uncultured Eubacterium sp. | reverse complement strand
GAAGACCAGGAAACCACAGCCTGCCCCTCTGATTCGCCGGCCAACTGAACGGCATCGCCTACTGCCAAGGTATATGTAGTATAATTTAACTGGAAGGCCGAATCGCCATCCTCCCCACCGATAACATCTGCCTGCGGGGCGTCCTGCAAGGCGCCTGCATCCTGCGCCTCTTGGGCTTCTGCGCCCTGTGCGCCGTCCAAAGCAGCCGCATCGTCTTCCTTTCCGCCGCTTTGCGTATCTGTATCTATTTCTATTTCTGCTGATGAAAGAGTCTCCTCTGAATGTTCTTCGAAAGCCTTTGTCTCTTGAGAAACTACGGATGAAAGAGAAGCTGCCTGGGAGCTGAAGGGCGTCTCCGCTAAGAGCAGGCAGCCCAATACGATTGATAAAAATTTCTTGAATTTCATTTGTGTAATGCCTCCTGTGCATAATAGATGAAAAGGAATGGGGCCTGCGCTGCGCCATGCAGCGCTAGAATTGCCGCCATCCGCCACAATCAGATTTCTTTACCTTCTCTATCATAATCTTTTTTCACAGGAGATTCAAGTCACATCTTACATTTTTTCTACAAATATTACTTTTTCATTACTATTTTATAACATTTGCCCATTTGGAGGGGAGCTTTTTGTATAATCCTATCGAAAGGGGCGCAAGTAAGCCTAATCCAGCACCATCTTCACGCTGCCGTAAATCCCTGCGTCATTTCCCAAGGACGCCAGCGCAAATTTTGTGTCTTGGCAGGAAGGGAAGGCCGCCGCCTGATAGCGCTCCTCCACAGCCTCTAGCAAGGGCGCGCCTGCCTTAGAGACCCCGCCGCCAATCACAAACACCTCTGGGTCGGCCACACAGGCGATATTGCTTAGGGCATTCCCCAAAATCCCGGCAAATTTGCTTACGATTTCCTGGGCGACCCCATCTTGCCGCTTATAGGCATCGAACACAGACTTGGCCGAAATCTCCTCTTCCCTGTCCAGCAGGGAATCTGGATGTTCCTGTGCCAAACGCTCCCTGGCCAGGCGGGTAATCCCCGTTGCGGAAGCGTACTGCTCCAGGCAGCCCTTCCTGCCGCAGTTGCAGGGAATGGGCTCATGAGGGTTCACTGTAATATGCCCAATCTCGCCGCCTGCCCCATTGGCTCCGGCCACAATCTGCCCATGGATGATAATCCCGCCGCCTACGCCGGTTCCCAATGTCACCATCACCAGATTTTGGCAGCCTTTGCCTCCGCCCTGCCACATCTCCCCCAGGGCAGCCACATTTGCGTCATTCCCGGCCTTCACAGGGACGCCTTCCATAAGGGACTGCATTTCCTTGGGGACATCCATGTCTTTCCAGCCCAAGTTCACGCACATGGGCACCAGGCCGTTCCCATCCACCGGGCCGGGGAGGCCGATGCCAATCCCTTCCAGCTCCTCTGCGGAAATAGATTCCTCCTCCATTTTCTGCCGGAGGGAGGAAGCGATATCCGGCAGGATATTTCTGCCCGCCTCCTGGGTATCCGTAGGGATTTCCCATTTGCTCAAAAGCTTCCCGGAAGTCTCGAACAGGCCAATTTTACAGGTTGTCCCGCCAATGTCTACGCCAAAACCGTATTTTTTCATAGTTGGGTACTCCTTTCCTTTTCCTATATGGGACTATAGTACCACATTATGCCAAAAGCCACAAGCGCAATCAATCTTCCCTTTGCAAAAAACAGCCGGGAATGGTACACTTAACACAATGGCAGCCGCATGGGCGGCAAAAAGAGCAGAAAGGCAGGCAAAGGCTATGGCGCATATTTTATTGGTAGAGGATGATAAAGGAATTGTGACAAATCTAACAGAATTTTTACAGAAAGAAGGGTTCTCCATCACCTCGGTGGATGGGCAGGAAAAAGCCCTGTCCCTGTTAGGGGAGTCTGCCGCCAGTTTCGACCTGGCGCTTTTGGACGTTTCCCTGGCGGATGGGAATGGCTTTGCCGTCTGCCGGGCAATCAAGGCCGATACCGACCTCCCCGTGATATTTCTGACGGCCTCTGGGGATGAATTCAGCGTAGTGACAGGACTGGACTTAGGGGCGGACGATTACATCGCCAAGCCTTTCCGCCCTCGGGAACTGGTATCGCGCATCCACAATATCCTGCGGCGGTACGGCAAGGCGAATGCCCTGCTGGAATACAGAGGGCTGATTGTGGATATGGGCAAGGGAACCGTAACAAAGGACGGGCATGAAATCCCGCTTTCTGCGCTGGAGTACCGCCTGCTGCTATATTTCATGCACCACAAGGGGATGATTCTTTCCAGGAGCCAGCTATTGGACGCCTTATGGGACATTGCCGGGGAATTCGTAAACGACAACACGCTGACCGTCTATATCAAACGGCTCCGGGAAAAGATTGAGGATAACCCCCAATCCCCGGCGTTCATAAAGACCGTGCGGGGATTGGGGTATCGGATGGGTGAATAGAAACCCCTTAAACTTCCACACCAAAGTGATCAAACAGAACCCTCTCTGCCTCTGCGCTCCACAGACCTCGGTTCTTCTTGCAGGCCTCATCCAGCTTCTTGAACAGCGGATCCGTCTCCCCCAGCTTGGCAAAATCCTCAATAGCTGTCAGAGGCATGTCAAACTGGGTATAGGTAAGCTTCTTGCCGCCCGGGATGTTGGGCAGGTTCAGTGTGGCCTCTGCAATGCTGTCAATGCCGCCCACATGGGTGACCATTACAGCAGGCTCAATCCTCCCCTTGGCCGCCAGCTCATTTGCCTCAATTAAATCGTCATTGTTGCCGCCTGTGGTGCCCACGATATGCTGGCTGGTGTAATGCACGTCATACAAATTGATTTCCGCCTTGAATTGGTTATCCGTCGGCCCTGCAAAGAAATTCATGCATCCGTCAAAGGCCAGGATCTGATCCCCAAGCTCGGCCACCTTGCGGTTCGGGATATAGACGAATACGTCATCATAGCCTTTCCCGCCTGTAATGTCCACAAGCTCCTTTGCCGGGTCTTCCATCTTTGCCGTATTGACATACAGAAGCTCCACGCCGTTCTCCTCTGCAAAAGATTCCGGAATGACTTCCCTTGCCCGGGCAAGCTTTGCGTCGTCGATATCCGTCACCACAATCCTCTTGGGCTTGTTCTCAAACTGGATGCCATAGCTGACAGCCCCAAGGCCCATGGGGCCGCACCCGCCCAGGATAATAATGTCGCCGCCTTCCTTGGTGCCGCCTGCCAGGTCGTGGTTCCTCTTGTTGGTGTGGTAATTGCCGTGGTAGCCGCCGATAATGCAGCTCATGGGCTCGCCCAAGGAAGCCTCAAAGAAGCTTTCCCCTTCATATGGCATCAAGCACCCCAGCTCCATCACCTCATGGGGGAAGATGCAGTAAGTGCATGCCCCGCCGAAATACTCATAGGAGTATCCTGGGGAAGCCAGGCTGCCCTTGTAATTCAAGGCCGGCTGCTGCGCAAACTTCATGCCCGGCTTGAACTGATCCTTCCACTTCTCGCCCACCTCCACAATGACGCCGGCAAACTCATGCCCGATGATAATGGGGTTCGTGTCGATATTCTGGGGCGCACGCTTATGCTTCTTCCCCTGCTCCACAAGCTTGTAGGTAGACATGCAGATGCTGTCGCTCATGACCTTAGCCAAAATCTCATCCTCCTTAATGGGGGGAAGCTCAAATTCCTCTAACCTTAAATCCCTGGTTCCATACATCCTGACTGCTTTTGTCTTCATAATCTCAATTCTCCTTTTCTATAATCTTTCCATTACAACCTGCTGCATCAATTCATCCACGACTGCCCTGGCCGGCGGCTTGGTCCCAATGGTGGTCACCGCACCTGCGGAAGCCGCCATGCACAGCCGCACCGTCTCTTCGTTGCCCAAATTGTTCTCCCAGGCATAAGCCAAAGCCGCCACCATAGCGTCCCCTGCCCCAACGGTGGAATGCGCCTTCACGGATAAGGCCGGGCATTTCACCTCAAAGCCCTCCCGCACCATCATGGCGCCGCTCTTGCCCATGGAAACCGCCACAGTCCAAATCCCCTGCCCCTGCAGTTTCCTGGCAGCCTCTAAAAGCTCTTCCGTAGACACCCGGTAGTCAAACCCATAGTACTCCTCCAGCTCCATGCGGTTCGGCTTAATGATATCCGGCTTCTTCTCCAAGGCATTCCGGAACAGCTCTCCGTCCGCATCCATCAGCACCTTTGCGCCTTTGGCATGGACCCTTTCCGTAATCTCTGCATAAATCTTTTTATCCACCCCATGGGGGATGCTGCCTGCCAGCACGAACAACGCCTTGTCATTTGCATAGCCCTCCAGCTTTTTCACCAGTTCTTCCTGCTGCTCGCTGCTAATCTTGGGGCCCGGCTCATTCAATTCCGTCAATGCGCCGCTGTTCTCATAGACCTTCGTGTTTGTCCGGGTCTCCCCTTCCACCCAGATAAAATCATTTTGGATTCCCCATGCATTCAGGACAGACTCTATGGTCTTCCCTGCGTTCCCCCCTAAAAAGCCCACGGCAATGCTGCTGCCGCCCAGCTCATGAATCGTCTTAGACACATTAATTCCCTTGCCGCCTGCATCGTATTCCACCTTTTTTATCCGGTTCAGCCCGCCTGGCAGCAATTCGTCAATCTCAATGGTCTTGTCAATCGCCGGATTCATTGTCACTGTGATTATCATTCCACCCGCTCCTTTCCCCTTATGCTGTCAAAATGCTGTAAATCGTATCCGCATCCCCGGAAATCAGTTTCTCGGAGGATGCCTCGTCCATCATGATATCCGCAATGTTCGCAAGGATGTCCATATGCTCTTCCCCCACCCCTGCAATCCCAATCACCATATGCACCTCATTGCCGTCCCAGTCAATCCCCTGGCTGAAGGTCATCACGGCAATCCCTGAGGATTTCACCTCTTTCTTGGCAGCTTCCACCCCATGGGGCAACGCAAGCCCATTTCCCATAAACGTGGAAAAGGTCTTTTCCCGCTCCACCATGGCGTCCACGTAAGGCTGATCCACATAGCCGCTGTCCACCAGCATCTGCCCCACGCTGCGGATGACCTGCTCCTTCTCCATCGGCGCACAGTCCACCTTCACATTCTCCCGGTACAGCAACGCCTTCTTCTCCACGGTTTCTTCCTTTTTCTTTTTGAACAACATATCTTATCCTCCTTTTGACTTTGCGCTCTCGCTTCACTATCGCCCCTTTTTCTTCTCCCCATATGCCTATGCCAGACGCCCGATATATCGGTTAAAGTACTTCTTCAGATAGCCTGACAGCGCCTCTCGGATTTCCTCTGCCTCCCCTTTTGCCACTACATCCATAAATTCATATTCCTCTATCATCATGCTGCTGATGTACCCCATGATGTCGGTATTCACCTTGATATTCCCATCGATAGGGACCAGCATGATGAACACCATCTGAATCCCCTTAAAATAAGGGTGGGAAAAAGGCCCCAAATCTTTTGTCATGCATATGGAAAAGGATGGCCGGGTCACCCCTTTGGTCTTCGTATGGAGCAGGGCAAACCCAAACTCTGCAAAGACTTGGCTTGCAATGTGCTCCCTCCTTAAGATGTCCTCCCGAATCATCTCCTGCCTGTCAGAATAAGGGGACAGCCTCTCCCCAATGGCAATCAAAAGCTCCCCAAAGCTAATGCGGTTATCCACCTTAAAGAAATCCATATGCTTGATGACTGCGCCAATCTGCGCCGCCACCAGGTTGATTTCCTCCAGCTGGCCGGAAAACTCATCCGTCCCCTTGCGCTTTCCTGGCAGGCGCTCATATTTATATACCATCTGCCGGATTTTCTCAACATCCATTTCGCTTAAGAGCGGGTTCACATGGACAACCGGCACATCCAGCTCCTCCATTGGGATGCTGGAAATGAAAAAATCTGTCTTGCCTGCGATATAAGGCGTGATGTCATTCTTGCCATAAGCCGTAAGCTCCATCCTTCCCCGAAACAGCTTCTCCAGCTTAGAGGACATCAGGCGGGAAATGCCAATGCCGCTTGCGCATACCACGCCCGCCTGCACCTTGCGTATCTCCTCCTTCCGCCCTTCCAGCCGCACGATGGCTGCCCCAAAATGGACAGTCAGGAATCCTATCTCCTGCTCTGGCACCTGCTTCCCGGTATATTCCTCTAAGACCTTAGCCACCTTCTCGCAGCTTCGGTACATGTCCGGATAGCTATCCTTAATGTCTTCCAGCACAGGGTTCTGGATCTGCATCCCATACAGAAGCCGAATCAGGGTGGGCTGCAGATGCGCCAGCAGCCCCTGGATGAACCCATCGTCCTGCTTCATCAGGTAACCCCGCTCCGGGTCAAAGGCATCTATCATGTCGTTGACCAACTGCTGTATCCTGCGGTTCTCAATCTCTAAGGGTCTCTCACTGTCCCATTGGATTCTCTCATGTTTTGCCCCTTTGATATGGAGGCAGATATAGGACACCTCCACCTTGGGTATCTCCACTTGGAACTCCTGCTCCAATTCGCCCACAATCATCTGGGCAAGCCGGTAGTCCCCATCCTCCGTAATAGTCTGCCCCCAGTCCCCCGGATCCTCCACCACCTCCCGCTTCAAAATACGGTCAATGGCAATGGATATATGGATGACCAAGCCTTTGTAGGAGCTTTCCGTCATAGTCGCCATCCTGTCATGGCCAATCCGCCGGACGCAGCCTACCACCCGCTCCATAATGCCCTCATCTAAAATCTTGCCCACGCTGCTGTCACCCAAGGGCTTCCTGCCCAAAGCGCCCTGTTCCCCCGCATAGGCCTCCCACATCACCTTTGTGTCAATATTCTCATCAATAAACGCCCGGATTGCCCGCCGGTAGCTTTCTTCGCTGCCCTCAATGGAAATGCCGCTGCCTGGCTTGCGCCCCACAGTCAGCCCATACTTCCCAAGCCATCCTTCCACGGCCTCTAAATCTGCGCTGACCGTGGCCTCGCTGACCCCAAACTGGCTGCTGTAATAATAAAGCTTGCGCAAGCCTTTTTCCTTTAAGATTTCCAAAACCAGGCGCTTCCTGCGCTCCTTGCGGTTGCCCACATCATAGCCTTCCCCTTCCAGGCTGTCCGCAAGGAGCTGCCGCTTATCATCCTCGCCGCCCTCAATCCAGACGCCCACGCCTGTCTTAGACACAAAGGTAAGGCCATATTCTTTTAACGGCGCGCCGATGTATTCCAGCTCCCGCTGCACAGTCCGCCTGCTCACTCCAATCTGCTCCGCCAGATACTTGACGGAAATGGCAGACTCTGCCTGGAGCAGCACTTGAAATATCTGTCTCATCCTTGGCGTAAATTTCATGTTGTTTCCCTCTACTGGTTCCGTTTCTTTAAATCTGCCACTAATGTCTCATATTCCGGCGCAGCCAGGAAATTCGTAATCAAAATCAGCTCCGCATTGGGGTTGCTGTGAGCCGCCCTCTCCCCCAGCTCCTGGTGGGTCACCACAAGCTGCACGTCTGCCGGGATAGAGGAAACCGGCGTATGGATGACTTCAATCCCCTCAATGCCTGCTGCGGCAATCTTCTTTTTCAGCACCGTTGCGCCCATAGCGCTCGATCCCATGCCTGCATCACAGGCGAAGGCAATCTTCTTGATTTTCCCAGCGCCTTTTGGAGAAGAGGCCGGCCTATCCTGTGACGGCGCATCCGCCATCCCCTTGGCCTGGCGCTTCATGGCGTCCTTCTTGGCCTGCGCCTCTTCTAAGGATGCGTCCTTGCCCATAAATTTCAGCAGCGGCATGGCAATCAGGAAGGACACGGCCGCCGACAGCAGCACGCCTGCAAAGAGCCCCAAGTAGCAATGGCGTTCCGCCATCATAGTCAAGGCAAAAATGCTTCCCGGGGACGCCGCAGAAGTAAGCCCCACGTCCAGAAGGCTAAAGGTCAGCACCCCGGTTGCGCCGCCTGCGATAACGGCCAGCAGCAGGAAGGGGTTCATCAGGATATAGGGGAAATAAATCTCATGGATCCCGCCCAGGAAATGGATAATCACTGCGCCCGGCGCAGAGCTTTTTGCGCTCCCCTTTCCTGCGATGCAGTATGCCAGCAAGATGCCAAGCCCCGGCCCCGGATTCGACTCCAGCAGGAAGAAAATGGATTTTCCGGCTTCCCCTACTTGCTGGATGCCCAAGGGGGAGAAAATCCCATGGTTCATGGCATTGTTCAAGAACAGCACCTTGGCCGGCTCAATCAAAATGCTGGTCAAGGGCAGCAAGCTGTGGCTGACAAGAGCCTCCACCCCTGCGCTCATCAAGTTGGTCAAGCCCGTCACAAGGGGGGTAATCCCAAGCATTGCCAGAATCGCCAGGACTGCGCCTATAATGCCCAAGGAAAAGTTATTCACCAGCATCTCAAACCCTGCCGGGATATGGCCTTCCATCATCTTGTCAAACTTCTTAATCACCCATGCGGCCACAGGCCCTACTACCATGGCTCCTAAGAACATAGGGTTCTCGGAAGCTACAATCACGCCCATGGACGCAATTGCGCCAATCACGCCTCCCCGGTCACCCGCCACTACCTTGCCGCCTGTATAGGCAATCAACAGCGGAAGCAGCATATGTGACATCGGATCCACCAGGCGGGCGAAGGACTCATTGGGAACCCAGCCTGTAGAGATGAACAGCGCCGCAATCAGCCCCCATGCAATGAATGCGCCGATATTCGGCATTACCATGCCGCTTAAAAACCTTCCAAATACCTGTACCTTTTCTTTCATAATCACACCTCTCCATTTTTCAAAAGCTTCTCGGCAACGTATGGCTGGCCAGCAATCCGTTCCTGTTTCTATTGCTATTATACTGTGATTTTGCACAAAAATTCAAGAAATAGAAAAAAGGATTTGGCACTATGACTTAATGACAACATTAAAAAACAGGGCAACCATGCAGCACCATGCCACATGATTGCCCTGTCTTGGGCTTTGCTTAACCAATATATCCCTGCGCCTTCAGAAGCTCTGCGCACAAAATTGCCCCGCCGGCTGCGCCGCGGACCGTGTTGTGTGAAAGGCCGACAAACTTCCAGTCATAAATGGCGTCCTCCCGGAGGCGCCCTACGCTGATGCCCATGCCCTTTTCATAATCCACATCCTCCGCAACCTGCGGGCGGTTGTCTTCCTCCAGGTATTGGATAAACTGCTTGGGCGCGCTGGGCAGCTCCAGTTCCTGGGGCAGTCCCCGGAATTCCCTGAGCTTTTCTATCAGCTGCTCCTTGGTAGGAACCTTTTTAAATTTTACAAATACGGCCGCCGTATGGCCGTTTAAGACAGGGACGCGGATGCACTGACAGGTAATGGCCGGGCTTTCTGCCGGCACGATGACGCCGTCTTTAACCTCTCCCCAAATGCGCAAAGGCTCTTTTTCGGATTTCTCTTCCTCGCCGCCGATATAAGGGATGATATTGCCTTCCATCTCCGGCCAGTCCTTAAATGTCTTGCCCGCCCCAGAAATGGCCTGATATGTAGTGGCCACCACCTCATAAGGCTCATATTCCCTCCATGCCGTCAGCACGGGGGCGTAGGACTGGATGGAGCAGTTGGGCTTCACGGCTACGAAGCCCTTTTGGGTCCCTAGGCGCTTTTTCTGAAAATCGATGACCTTCATGTGTTCCGGGTTAATTTCCGGCACTACCATGGGCACGTCCGGCGTCCATCTGTGGGCGCTGTTATTGGAGACTACCGGGGTCTCTGCCTTGGCGTAGGCTTCCTCAATGTCTTTGATTTCCTCTTTGGACATGTCCACGGCGCTGAATACGAAATCCACTTGGGAAGCGACCTTCTCTACCTCGTTGACGTCCATGACGGTGATATTTTTCACAGCTTCTGGCATAGGGGTATCCATTTTCCAGCGGGAGCCTACGGCTTCCTCGTATTTTTTGCCTGCGGAGCGGGAGCTTGCGGCGATGGTCGTCACTTCAAACCAGGGGTGGTTCTCCAAAAGGGAGATAAAACGTTGGCCTACCATGCCGGTTCCGCCTAGGATTCCTACTTTTAATTTTGTTGTCATTGCTCTTGTCTCCTCACTTGTTTTTCCTGTCCGCACACGGCGGACAAATGTTGCTCTGGAAAATATGTTAATATATTTTAAAAGAAAAATCAATCCAAAAAATAAACAAAATTAGAGAGGAATCTATTTGAATTATAGGTATTGTGAACGAATGAAGAGCCGCCATTCGCTTTATTTCAGCAGCTGCGTTTCCCAGTCCTCAATGCCATCTTTCCAGTCATGGCTTAAATACCCTTTCTCCAGGGCAATCACCTGCTCCATGGCTTTCTGGCCGGGGGCGCCGATGGTCAGGCGTTTTTCCACGCAGGTTTCCATGGAAACAGCCTCGAAAATATCCCGCTCAAATACAGGGCTTATTTGCTTTAATTCCTCCAGAGACAAATCGTCAATCGCCACGTTTTTCTCCATGCAGTACAGGACTAACTTGCCAACGATGCCATGGGCGTCCCGGAAAGGAACGCCATGATTTACCAAGTAGTCCGCCGCATCGGTGGCGTTGGTGAATCCATGCTTTGCGCTTGCCTCCATCCTGTCCTTTTGGAATTTCATGGTGGACAGCATGCCTGTGAAAAGGGCAAGGCATCCCTTTACGGTATCTATGGCGTCAAAAGTCAGCTCCTTATCCTCCTGCATGTCCTTGTTATAGGCCAAGGGAATCCCCTTCATCGTGGTAAGCAAGGATATGAGGGCGCCGTAGACGCGGCCGGTCTTGCCGCGCACAAGCTCTGCAATGTCCGGGTTCTTCTTCTGGGGCATAATGCTGCTCCCGGTGCTGTAGGCGTCGTCAATCTCCACAAACTGGTACTCATTGCTGTTCCAGATAATCACTTCCTCCGAGAAACGGCTTAAGTGCATCATGACAGTGGACAGGGCGGAAAGAAATTCAATTAAATAATCCCGGTCCGACACGCCGTCCATGCTGTTTAACGTAGGGCCTGCAAACCCCATCTGAACTGCAGTGTCATAGCGGTCCAAATCGTAAGTGGTCCCTGCCAGGGCGCCAGACCCCAACGGGCAGTAATTCATCCGCCGGTAAATGTCCTCCATCCGCTGCCGGTCGCGCTTAAACATCTCAAAATAGGCCCCCATATGGTGCGCCAGCGTGACAGGCTGCGCTTTCTGCAGATGGGTGAAGCCCGGCATGAACGTATCGGTGTTC
>CAOKUK010000064.1 GCA_948472595.1 uncultured Eubacterium sp. | reverse complement strand
CTGCCCCATTACCTCCCTGCTCATCTGCTTTGAGCTGTTTGGGTTTACTGGCATGCCCTATTTCCTGCTGTCTGTTTCCTTGGGGTACATGCTTTCTGGCTACTACGGGCTATACCACAGCCAGAAAATCGTCTATTCCAAATTCCGCACGGAATTTATCAACCGCAAGACACATTAAGATAGGTTATCAGCCGCAAATACATTAATAAGATATGCTACTATACGGGAAGCAAATCCTCCTTTTGGAAATTACCCCAAATTTTCCACAAAAAATACGTCTTTTCGTCCCTTTTCATTGGCTGTTTTTCACATTGTTTTTTTTCTAATAGCGAGTTATAATTCGGTAGGATAAAAAATGGGATGGATGTATTTTATGAAGGAGGTAAGAACATGAATCTAGCACAAATTTTAGCACTCATCTTATTTATTGCAATGTTTGTCCTGATTGTGATGGACAAAATCGAACGGCACTATGTGACATTAGCCTGCGGCGCCCTGACCCTGGTGGGGGTATTCGGCATTGCCATGAGGAGTACGGACGCAATCGTTGAAACTCTAAACGTCAAAAGCATTTTCACCTTAGGGTTCTGGTATGCGGCAGGCTCTGCGGAGGAGAGCACGGCCGGGATTAACTGGGCCACGATTATCTTTATCGCAGGCATGATGGTCATGGTGGAAGGCATGGCGGAATCCGGCTTCTTCCGCTGGCTCTGCATGAAGCTGGCCAAGCTGGTGCATTACAAGCCTATCCCGCTGTTCATTACTTTTATGATGATGTCCGCTTTCCTGGCCATGTTTATTGACAGCATTACCGTCATCCTGTTCTTGGCGGCTGTCACCATTGAGCTGGCAAAGCTTTTGAAATTTGACCCGGTGCCCATGATTCTGTCTGAGATTTTCTGCGCTAACTTGGGCGGCTCGGCCACCATGTGCGGGGATCCGCCTAACATTATCATTGGCACTTCCCTGGGCTATTCCTTTGCAGACTTTATCACAAACACGGGGTTGATTGCCGGCATCAGCCTGATTTTCATTGTGATTTACTACTTCCTTGTGTTCCGCAAGGAGCTGGCTGGGGAGAAGCTCTCCCAGGCGGATGTGGACGCCATGCCAGACCCCAAGGAAGCGATTACCAATAAGACGTCTTTTGCCATCAGCAGCCTGATTTTCCTCTGCGCCGTAATCCTTTTGGTGACCCATGCGCAGACAGGGCTTACGGTGGCCTTCATCGGGACGGTGATTGCCGCAGTCACCTTGTTGGTGGCTGGCTCAAAAGCCCTGAAGCTTTTGAGAAAAGTAGACTATAAGACATTGATTTTCTTCATCGGGCTTTTCATGGTGGTAGGCGGCCTGGAACAGACTGGCATCTTAGAGGTCATCGCAGGGTTTATCGGCAACGTAAGCCATGGGAACTTAAGGCTTATGGTGGCTATTATCCTCTGGGTGTCTGCAATCGCCAGCGCTTTTGTGGACAACATCCCCTTTGCGGCCACCATGATCCCCGTAATCAAGAGCCTGGCTGCCACCCAAGGCGTGGACCTTTCCACTTTGGCATGGGCGCTTTCCATGGGCACGGACATCGGCGGCAGCGCAACGCCAATCGGGGCGTCCGCCAACGTTGTGGGCACTTCGGTGGCCACGAAGAACGGCTACCTTATCGGCTGGGGCAAATACTGCAAGTCAGCTGCGCCCGCAACCATTATCGTGATTCTGGTATCCATGGTATTTATTTTCGTTCGTTACTGTTAACCGGCACCACATTGAGATTGGAGGAGGAATTTTATGGCAAAACAGACAATGATTTCCATCAGCCGTGAATTTGGCAGCGGGGGGCATGAGATTGCAGAAAAAATCGCCGAGAATTTGGGGCTGAAATTCTATGACAGGAGCATGCTGGACGCAATTGCCAACAAACTGAACGTGAAGGTTGAGGTTCTTGAAAAATATGACGAAGCGCCCAGGAATTTCCTGATGACCAGGCGGGTGGGCGGCCATACAAATTCCATGGCGGAAATTTTGGCGGAATACCAGTTTGACTTTATCCGGGACAAAGCGGCCTCTGGGGAGTCCTTTGTGATTGTGGGGCGTTGCTCGGAGACAGTGCTGAAGAATTACGATTGCCTGATTTCCATCTTTATCAATGGGGATAAAGATCACAAATTGGCTCGGGTGAAGGAAAAGTACCAGCTGAGTGAGCAGGAGGCCCTCGCTAAGATGCTGCGGCATGACAAGAAGCGGAAGATGTACCATAATCGGCATTCAGATTACAAGTGGGGGGATTCCAGGTATTACGACCTGTGCATTAACAGCAGCCCCTTAGGCGTAGACAAGACGGCCCATGTGCTGGAGTGCTATATCAAGGATCGGATAGCGGCTATGGAATAGCCAGCCCTATCCGATAAGAAAGGAGCCGCTGCGCAAGATTATCTGCGCAGCGGCTTTTTTGCCCAAAGCGTTGAAAGCAAGGGTTCTTTAACGTCTGCAAACTTAATCCTCAGCAATTCATCGGGGCTATTTTATGGATGGAGTTTTCCACGTATTTGCGGAAAGAAAACCTGCGTTTCTTCACAGCCACTTTGGACAGCACTTGCTTGTAGAGCTGCTCTTTCTCCTCTAGGGGCATCTTCTCCTTCTCGTACTCGAAAATATCTGTGTCAATGCGGTTGAGCAGGTCATACATGTTGTAATAAGGAAGCGCCAGTTCCTTCCTGGATGCATTCTCAAAATCCTCCCCTACATAAAAACGGTAGAACATCTCCTCCTCCAAGGGGTTCAGGAAGCTTACCATCATCTCTTTTTCCTCTGCGATCTCCTTCTCTATAAGCCAGGCAATGGTGGCCTCCTTTTGGTAAGCCCTTAAGAATTCCAGGCAGCGGTATCTTGCCACGGAGCCAATCCAGTTCTCAAATTCATTGTCGTCATCGTAGCTTTCAATGTGGTTCCAAATCGCTACCACAGTATCTGACAGGCATTCCTGCTGCAGATGGGGCAAAGTGAACAGATGCTTCCGAATGATGGAAATCAGACGCTCACCGTGCTCCATAATCAAATACTCCAATGCTTTTTCGTTGTGGAATTGCAATTGTGTTACCAGATTCTCTCTCCCTACTTTCATAGAAAACACCTGCCCTTCTTTCTCTATCAAAACGGCCTCCCTGGAGGAGCCAGCGTAGTCGTTGTTCGTTGATATATATAAGATAGCATAGAATCCTTCAATTTTTCCTTCTATAAATCTTAATTTTTTCTTAGGTTTTCTAAGGGGCTGTAGAAAAACTAACACATCTTGGCTTGTCTTTTTCTCCGATTGCACAAGCCAAAAAGCCTCGGCATAGCCCACTATGCCTGCATTTTTTGGCCTGCACACTCGAAGAAATATCCTGCGCAAGTTGCATCAATTATTTTCCTACAGCTCCGAAACCGCCAGAATCATTCTTTGCCCTCTTATTTATTAGATACATTAGAGGGGCAAAATGTTTCAAAAAAGCTTGCAAAATCTTTTAGGGGGATTGGGCCTTCCAAAACATCCCGGCCAATATACATCACATTGTCCTCCCGCACTTTTACGCTCCATTTTACCAAGGCAATTGCGCCGTGTTCCAATTCCAGGGCTGTGATGCATCTGGGGTGGACGCAGCTCCCATCGTTGAAATAATAGCCTTCCCCAGGCTTTGGGAAAACAGGCCTATGGGTATGCCCAGCCACCAAATATATTCTGCGGCTGCTTGCCCATGCGGACAGGCGCTGTTCAATTTTTTCTTTCTTGGCGTAATTCTTTGCTGCGCTGGTAGGGTCGTTGCAGCCGGCCAACTCCAGGGGGCGCCAGAGGTAACGGACGAGAAAGCGGGTCGCCTTCCAGAGCGTGTCGTTCCAGAAATCCCCTTGGTGGCCATGCACCAGCAGGAGCTCCAAGCCGCTGCAGCTGTCTTTCAGGCGTATGGCTTCCTCCACCTTGATGTTGGGGAAGAGGCTGGGATGGCTCTTTGCGCAAGAGGGGGAAGGGGGCTTAGATGGGCTGTACTGGCAGGGTGCGGGGGACGGGCAGCAGGCATTTTGGAAATACTGGCCTTTGGCTTTCTTGCGGTCGTGGTTGCCATAGAGCATATACAGCCTTCCGCTGCGGTAGAATTGCTCCATCATCCAAAATTGGTTGCTGTGGATGCGCGCAATCTCGCCCAAATCCCGGTTCTCCCAGAGCTCATCCCCATCTCCCAGCTCAATATAGGTAAAATTCCTCTGGTTGTAATGCTGCAGGGCAGCAAAGAACAGGTTCTGGTTGGGCTGGAAATTATCCCCCCAGTTCCCCACGCCCCGATGGCAGTCGCTCATCATTACAATACGGCTGCCCCTGTGGAGGGGGAGGCACAGGGCATTCTCGTAGGCATGATCCAGCTTCCGCTCCGTCCTCCTCATTTTTCCTCCGGGCTGCGCCTGCGCCGCTTTTCTTTTCTTTGTTTCCTGTTCTGCCATTTCTCCCAAGCCATCCTTCCTGTGCCAGTAAGGATCCGGAATAAATGGGGATATGCCAGCATCAGATAATACAGGCGGTCTATGGTTCGATCGAAGCCCTTGGTCACATGGGCATAAAGCCTGCAGTTTTGGCGGTTCTGCCATTGGACGAAGCTTCGGTGAAGGCCGCAGCAGCAAAATGCCTGGTTATTTTTGGGCCTGCACAGGCAAAAAGATACGGTTTTATAGCAGATATGCAAGTCCTCTTCCTGGTAGCCTGCCTGGAGGCACCCTTCTAGGAAGGCGTCCATCATTTCCTGCTCCTCAAAATACAGGGAGACCTCCAGCATCAGCTCTGCCGGGTAGGAAAATTCCCCCAACCGAAATCCTGTGAGCCACCAGTGCCTTTGGCTCCTTTGGAATAAGGGCTTTCCATTTTTATATAACGTTATATAAATGGGCAGCTGATCCTCGGACGGGACGCAGTTGTAGAAAATATCCTCGGGGTTTTGGTCTGTACTGTCTTGGCTGCTCTGATAGACGCCTACCTCTGCGCCTGTCGTGATGCCATATTGCCCTTTCCAGAGCTCAATCAGCCACTGCCTGCCCCGGTATGGGAAATAGATGGGCTCACAGTCAATTATCATATTCATGAGGGGCGCCATCTCGTCATAGAGTTTGGCGTAGCCAAATCCCTTTTGCCAGGAATCCTCTAAAGAATAGAAAATGTCTTTGGCAGGGTCATAGGCAAACCCAAAGGGGTATAGGGATTGGTTAATTTCTTTGGCTTTTTCTGAGTCATCCTGTTTTTTTACCAGAAATTTGGCTTTTCTGCGGCAGCGGCTCCTGTAATGCAAAAAGAGGAGGGCCAGGATCAGGATTAGGATAAGAAGGATGGCTAAGATATAGAAATATAGTGATTCGAAATGCACGGTGTTCTGACTCCTTTTCGTTTTTTATAATATATTCAGAAAAGGGGGAGGTTGCAAATGGAAACGGAGGATTTTTTTCATCTCTAAAAATATGCCACCCTCTCGAAAAAACAAAAAGCGGCCGCCTGCTGCATGGACAGCCTTCTTAGCGGCTGAGAATGCAATAGGCGACCCTTTCTATATCATTGGCTCCCAAAAAAATCTTTTAGGCAAAAAGCTCATTGGCGTAGCGGACAGATCCCATGGCGTCTTTGGAATAGAAATCCGCCCCAATCATGTCTGCATATGTCTGGGTCAGGACTGCGCCGCCCACCATGATTTTGCAGCTTGGCATCTCTTTTTTCAAAAGCCGGATAGTGGCCTCCATGTTGGCCACAGTTGTGGTCATCAGGGCGCTCAAGCCTACCAGCCTGGCTTGATGCTCCCTGGCTGCCTCCATAACGGCTTCAGGCGGCACGTCCTTGCCTAAGTCAATGACTTCAAAGCCATAGTTTTCCAGCAACACCTTTACAATATTCTTCCCAATATCGTGGATATCGCCTTTTACTGTGGCGATGACTATCGTGCCCTTCGAAGCGGAAGCGCCTCCCTGGGCGTTCAGGCGCTCCTTGATGGCGTCGAAGCCTGCCTTGGCTGCGTCTGCGCTCATCAGAAGCTGCGGCAAGAATACTGTTTTCTTCTCAAACCCCTGCCCCACATGATCCAAAGCGGGAATCAAATCTTCATCAATGACAGACAGGGGCTCTCTGTGCTGGAGCTCCTTTTTGGCTGCCTGGTATGCGCTTTCCGACAATCCCTTCACCACGGCGTCATAAAGGGTGACATCCTTGCCCTGGGCTGCGTTTGCCAGGGGCTTCTTGGCTTCAGCGGCCTGCTGGGAGTAAACCCCTATATAATCTGCGCATTGGCTGTCGCTGCCGTTTAGGGCGCAATAGGCGTGGTATGCCGCCATCATGGCGTCGCTGTTGGGGTTGACGATGCCTGCGCTCAGCCCCTTTGACAGCGCAATGGTGAAAAATGCAGTATTGACCTTTTCCCGCTGGGGGAGCCCAAAAGAAATGTTCGACACCCCCAAAGTGGTGTGGATTCCCAGGCTATGCCGCACATAATCCAGGGCGTCCAGCGTAGTTTTGGCATTTTCCTGGCCAGTGCTGATGGTCATGGTCAAGGTGTCTATGAGCAAATCCTTTTTTCCAATGCCGTACTTTGCCGCCTCGGCAATGATTTTTTCAGCCACTTTGACGCGCCCCTTGGCAGTCTCCGGGATTCCCTCTTCATCTAACGTGAGGCATACCACCATGCCGCCATATTTTGCCACCAGCGGAAATACCGTATCCATGGATTCCTGCTTGCCGTTCACAGAGTTAATCAGGGGCTTGCCGTTGTATAAGCGCATGGCCGTTTCCATGGCCGCCCCGTCAGAGGTGTCAATCTGCAGCGGCAGGTCTGTAATCCCCTGGAGGCCTGTCACAGCCCTGCGCATCATTTCCACCTCGTCAATTTCAGGAAGGCCTACATTCACATCCAGGATATGGGCTCCCCTATCCTGCTGGGCAATGGCTTCTTTATAGATGTATTCCATATCCTGTTCCCGAAGAGCCTGCTTAAACCGCGATTTCCCCGTGGGGTTAATGCGCTCCCCGATGATTTTTGGCCGTTCATCAAACACTACCGCATGGGTATAGGAAGATACCACGGAGCGGTTTTTATCTGTGATTTCCAAGGGCGGCAGGTCTTTGCAAGCTTCCACCAGAGCCTGGATATGGGCTGGGGTGGTGCCGCAGCATCCGCCCATAATGGACACTCCTTCCTGGGCAATTTCCTTCATCACGCCTGCAAATTCTTCTGGCTCCACCTGAAAGCATGTCTTTTGGTCCACCACCACAGGCAGCCCCGCATTGGGGTTCAGCACAAGGGGAAGGGAGCATGATTTGCGCAGCTCAGGAAGGAAGCCTTTCATCACGTCCGGCCCGAAGCCGCAATTTAAGCCGATGGCGTCCACCCGCAGCCCTTCCAGCATGGCGACTGCCGCTTCCATATCCGCCCCGGTCAAAAGCTTCCCGCTTTCGTCAAAGACCATGGTGACCACAATAGGGAGCTTTGTATTTTCTTTGGCAGCCAGGACGGCCGCCTTAATCTCATAGGTGTCATTCATAGTCTCAATCAGGCACAAATCTGCCCCCGCCTGCTCCCCGGCAATGCAGACAGGCCGGAAAGCCTCATAGGCATCTTCGAAGGGCAAATCCCCGAAAGGCTCCAGCAGCTTTCCCAAGGATCCGATGTCCAGGGCGGCGTAAGCCTTTTTGCCGGTTTCGGCAATGGCGCGCTTTGCCAGATGAACGCCTTTTTGGGTCAGCTCTTCACAGGTAAATCCCGTTCCTTCCATTTTAAAGGGGTTGGCGCCAAAGGTATTGGCTTTTATGATATTGGCCCCGGCCTCTAAATAGCTTTTGTGGATATCCAAAATAACGGATTCTTTGGTGACGTTCCAAAGCTCTGGCAACTCGCCGGACAGAAGGCCTTGCTTTTGGAGCATCGTGCCCATGGCTCCGTCAAAGAACAGCAGTTTTTTCCCTAACTCGTCTCTAAAATTCATGGTTACCTCCGGATTGATTTTTTTGTAATGATGTGTCTTCCCCCCGCCGAAATTCACAGTCTTCCTTCTTGCATTGGCTGCAGGCTAAAAGGCGGCAGGATTCCTGGCCGGAGGGCGCAAGGCCAATCAGCGCCGACACGGATTTGGAGGGCACCATAAGGTTCCCTGCCGTAAGGGTGACGCCAATCCGCTTGGGGCACTCCAACATGGCAAAAATGCGCTTCTGGCACTCTAAGGGAAAATCCCCATAGCCCGGGCTGAACCTGGGGCGCAGGCACAGGCCCCGCTTTTGTGCGTCCGTCCGAATCTGGGATTCGATTTCATCTATATAGGCCTCAATGCAGGCAGCGCCTGCCGCTTGGGCAACCGCCGCCTTGGCCAGGTTTGAAACGGAGTATTTTTTTATCATCATATCTGCGCCGCGGCCAATGGTTGCAGCCAACAGCACTACATGACGGCACCCTCTCAAGTTTTCTGCCAGGCTTTGGCTTGAAATGGATAAGCTGCCGAATGTGACTTGGCCTCCCGCCACCTGGCATTCATATTCTCGGTAAATGCTTTTGGGCAGGCTGTGCCGCTCCAATTCCTGAGCCACCTCTTCTAAAAGCCGCAAGGTCTCTCCATCGGCTTTTCGGCTGCCGTACCCCAAATAGCGCAGGGCTTCCCTCTTGTCTACTTGCATCGCAAAATCTCCGAGAGGTTGCCAAGAATCGCCCCTGCCACATCCGGCTTATTCATGGTATAAATGTGCACATGACCCACCCCATTCGCTATCAAATCAAAAATCTGCTCCGTGGCATAGGCAATCCCGGCCTGCTTCAAGGCAGCAGAATCCTCTGCAAACCGCTCCACCATCATCCGGAACCTCTGCGGCAGCAGGGAGCCTGACAGCGCTCCAATCTGCTTCATCTGCTTTACATTTGTCACTGGCATAATCCCTGCGATCACCGGCACATCAATGCCTTTTTTCAGCGCCTTATACAAAAAGCGGTACAAAATGTTATTGTCAAAAAACATCTGGGTGGTCAAAAACTCACACCCCGCCTCCACTTTCCGCTTCAGGTTGTCAATATCCGCCTCTATGGATTCCGCCTCCGGGTGTCCTTCCGGGTAGCAGGCGCCCCCAATGCAAAAATCACCATAGGCTTTTATCTCCTCTATCAGCTCGCTGGCGTGATGGTACTGGTTGGGCAGAGGGAAATCCACATGTTCCGGAATGTCCCCCCGCAGCGCCAAGATATTCTCAAGATTATGTTCCTTAAGCTCCCTCAAAACCTCCTGTATTTTTCCCCGGTCAGAGGATGCGCAGGTCAGATGAGCCAAAGCCGGGACTCCGTTCACGTTCTGCGCCTCATTTGCCAAATTTACGGTATGTTCGCTGATTCCTCCGGTCGCCCCATAGGTCACGCTGATAAAGGCAGGGCGGAGCTTGGCCATTTCCCGCACCAAATCATGGGCTTTTTTCAGCTCAGAGCCTTTTTTGGGCGGAAACAGCTCACAGCTAACGGTCACTTCCTTCTCTTTCAACAATTCTGATATTCTCATGGTCTCTGCAATTCCTTTCTGGATTTCTATATAAAAGCTTGCGAAAATGCAATGGCATTATTTTTTCATTATAATGATTTACCGCGCAAAAGTCAAACATGCATAAAAAAAATGCTTTTTCGCCATACTACTACAGAATCATTTGACAGCCTTGAATCGGGTCTTTCTCCGTTTCCAGGCAAACTCCTTAGAAGAAAGAAGGTATTTTATGGATACAAAGGACGCAAGAAAGGAAAACCATCCGGTACCTGATTTATCAGACAACTATGACTACCTGAAGGCGAGCTCTGTCACGGACTGCACCGGCGCCATGCCCAGGCCGCCCCAGACCAGCGCAGAGCTGGACTCTTACTTGGACGTCTATAATTTTCTCCCCCAATCGGCCTTTGCCAAGCCCAGCCCCTTAGAGGTGGACATGCTCACCGCTGACAGGCAGAGGGGAAAAAGCTCTGGAAAAGCCGAATCTTAGAAACATTGCAACTATGCAAAGCATCCGCCGCAAGGCGAAGCATATTCTTCCCTTGCGGCGGATGCCTGATTTCTTTGTGCATTGCATTTTACTGTTTCCTGCTTATATGGCAGAATCAAACCTCTGCCCGACCCATGTCTCCCGCTCGGAACGGACGGAATCTGCCCGCGCCATGGTGATGGTGTCATTGATTTTCTTCAAAAGCTCATCCCAAGAGGAGGCTGTCACGGTGACGGTGTCTTCGGAACCCTTTCCTGCCTGTTCCACGCTGTCCTTGCGCCTTTCCTCCGCCCGCTTCTGCTCGGCCTTGCGCTCCGCCTTCTTCTTGTCCTCAGCCCTCTGCTCCGCCTTTTTCTCAATCCGCTTTTTCTGGCTTGCCAGGGATTTGTCCACTACGGCAAAGAAAGATGCCATGCCTTTTTCATCGAAGCTCATGCCAATGGTCTTCACGCTGTCCGCATTTTTGCCTAGGCTTTGCTTCATCTGGTTCATCTGGGTTGTGGCTCCCCGCAGGATGCCTTCATATTTCTCCCTGTATGATTCGTCCTCTGCCATCTTCTCAATCTTTTCCTCGTCAATCAAGACTACCAGGCTGCTGCTGCCTGCATATTTGCTGGCATTGGCCTGCACCTCCTCCTTCATGTCGGAGCTGACTAGGATAAAGTCCATATTGGAAAATTTCTTGCGCAGCTGGTTGTAATATTTCTGCGCCTTCTCACTTAACTGGGGCTTCCCCACTTCCTTCTGGCCTGCAGGCTTTGCCGCCTTGCCAGCGCTCTTGGCCTTAGAGGCAGATGCGGATTCTGCCGCCGATTGGGCTTGGGCGGTGTAAGCGTTTGTGATTGCATTTGTGTCCATGCTCGTCTCCTCCTTATTCTCTTAAATTGCTTGCCATAAAGCCGTCCTGTATCATTGCCTTCGCTGTTATTATCGGCCATATGGAATGGGATATTTAGAAGGGGCTGGCTTTATTTTCCATAACGGCCTGCGCATTCCGTGATGACATGGTTCATTTGCGCAGGTTATACTAGGAAAGATACATATTCCATTTTCCCAGAACTTGGTGTATACTATGTATTGCGCCACAGGCCGCAGCCGCGCGGACTGCCTGCAAACTGAGCGTAGATTCCAAAAAGCAAACACGAGCCAATTTTATTATAGAAAAAGGAGAACAAGCCATG
>CAOKUK010000063.1 GCA_948472595.1 uncultured Eubacterium sp. | reverse complement strand
TCAAAGCAAAAACGCTTCGCCGGGGCTTGGCTTACATTTCTCGCTCGCCATACTTTTCCATTCTATTATAAGAAGTCGGGGATGTCAACCGTTATTTTGAGATTTTTTGTTTCCCTTTTCCTGAAAATGTGTTAAAATAATTACTATCATTTTATCAGAAAGGACAGAAAAAGGCGCAGATGAAAATTTTAAGGGTACATCTGGTAGAAATTATGGTGGCCGTGCTGTTTGTCCTGATAGGGTATTCCTTGTATGCAGGCAGCGCAGGGATGGAGGAATCCGGGGGCGTCCCTTTCAATGAGGGCTGGACATGCGCCAGCGGGGAGAGCCAGGCAGAATATCCCTGGCTTCCCAAGAGCGTGCCCGTCTCCAAGGAAGCAGATGGGGTTGTGCTGTCCAAGGAACTGGACGCATCCATCCTCTCTAACAACACCATCGGCTTCTATTCCTCCCACCAGATTATTTCAGCCTGCATAGACGGCGCAGAAATCTACCGTTTCCAAGTCCCGGAAGGATCCAAGAGCAAGACCCCGGGCAGCTGCTGGAACTTTATCCCCCTTCAGGACGACTACGCTGGAAAAATCCTGGAAATACATATCCGCAGCGCCTACCCTTCCGGCACGGTGCGGACGCCTCGTTTTATCCTGGGCATGAAATCAGAAATCCGCATGGCCCAGGTGCGGCAGGCATTAATCCCGCTGGCCATCAGCATGGTCTTGCTGATGCTGGGGCTGATGCTGGTTATCACCTGGTTCTCCATTGGGAAGAAAATGCATTTTTCTGAAAGGCTCCAGTGGATTGGGCTGTTCTCTGTCCACTTCTCCATCTGGTCCGCCCTAGAGACAGGAATCCCCATCCTCATGTTCGGGAATGAGCTGCTGTTCGAGCAAGCCTCCTGCCTCAGCCTGAAGCTGATGCTGATGCCCCTTCTGTGCTTCATACAGTCTTTCTATCGGATGGAGGAAAATCGGAACTTCAACTTGCTTATCCGCCTCACTGTCCTGGATTTTGCCATCAGCTTCTACTGCCAGCCCCTTGGCTGGCTGGATTTCCACCAGACCATGTGGCTCACCCACGCCCTGACCCTCTTGGGGGCTGCAGCCACACTGTGCTATGGAGCCCAACTGCTCCTAAAGCGCAGCAGCAAGCTCTTCGCCGACAAGCAAAGGGCTTTCCTGAACCTGGCAGGCGTCCTGTTGGCCGTTGGGTGCATCCTGGCGGACGGGTGGCATTATTTTTCCAATTCCAGCATCGACCAAGCGGCCTTTTCCCGTCTGGGCTGCCTAGCCTTCGCCCTGATTCAGGTCTTCCAGTTCCTGCAGGATTCTGTACGGCTGATTGCCGCCGGCCAGGAGGTGGAGACTATCCGGGAGGAGGCCGAAACGGACGGCCTGACGATGATGAAGAACCGCCGGACATTTGAAGCGAGCCTGCGGCAGATTAAGCCCGAGAATTATGGGAAGTACAGCTTCGTCCTCTTCGACCTGAACAACCTGAAGAAAATGAACGACACCTATGGGCATGGAATGGGGGATTGCTATATCATCACCGCCAGCGAAGTCATACAGGACATGTTCGGGGAATTCGGGGATACCTACCGCATCGGCGGGGATGAATTCTGCCTGGTATCCGACCGCCTCAGCCGAGAGGCCTATGAAAAGCGGGAGCAGCAGATGAACGGCTGGATTGAGAGCCTCCAGGGCTCCCAGGTGAAGGACTTTATGCAGATTGCCTCTGGCTTCGCCGCCTTCAACAAGAGCAAAGACGTCAACCTGCAGGACACCTTGGAGCGAGCGGATGGAAAGATGTACCAGAAGAAAAAGGAACAGAAGCAGCAGCGCCTGCAGCATGAAATATAATGCAGGCACATGACATGCGGCACCAAATATAATACAGATGCAACAGACAGCATTTATATTATGCCCACAGCATGGGCAGCGATTAGGAGGCACAGAGATATGCGGTATATAGGAATCACGAAATTAGAAAAGGGGATGGCATTGGGGCAGGATATCTGCAACGGCCAGGGGCAGGTGCTGTTCCCGGAAGGCTTTACCTTAGCTTATGGGGACATCCAAAAGCTGCAGGGGCTTGGATGCCCCGGCGTCTATATTGAGGACAGCTTTGGCAAAGGCGTGCCGTCGCCCATGGCCATCTCCCCTGGCCTAAGGCGCAGATCACTGGAAATGATTTATGGCCTGTTCCAAGACGACAGGCTCCCAGATTTCCCCCAAGAGGACATCACCGCCCTGGCTGGGGATCTGGTACAGGAATTGTCCGCCCGCAAGGATGCCATCTACAATATGCGGGATATAAAAATCTACGAGGACTACACTTATTTCCATTCCCTGAACGTGGCAATCCTGTCCGTCATCCTGGGCATCCCCTATGGGATGGGGCAGGATGAGCTGACGGATTTGGCTCTGGCCGGCTTCCTGCACGACATCGGGAAGCGCTATGTGGAGCCTGAGGTGCTAAGCGCCAAGCGCATGCTGACAGACGAGGAACGCGTCTTAATCGTGCAGCATCCCAAACTGGGGTATGAGTTCCTGCAGAAGCACTACAGCTTCCCCCAAGAGGTGTGCGGCAACGTATTGGAGCACCATGAATGGTACAATGGCTGCGGCTACCCCCTGCGCAGATCCGGCGCCGAAATCCCCCTCTTTGCCCGGATTGTCAAAATGGCTGACGTATTTGACGCCATGACCTCCAAGCTGCCTTACCGGGATCCTTTAGAGCCCTCCATCGCTGCGGAGTACATCCTTGAGAATGCAGGGGCAGAGTTTGACCCGGAACTGGTAGGCATTTTCCAACGGAGGGTGGCCGTTTACCCCATCGGGTGCGAAGTGCTGCTGTCCAATGGGCAGCAGGCAGTGGTCATGGAAAATTATGGGGACGCCATGCTGCTGCCAAGAGTCAAGATCCTGCCATCCGGAGACCTCCTGGATTTGCGCTCGGATAAGGCCGGCGGGCTGGTAATCCTGGATTAGAAGGGCGGGATAGGACAGCATGGCGGCGCAGAAAGAGCATGTAGACAGGCTGCTGGCGGAAGGCTTTAAGGAGCTGGCCTGCCAGCAGTCCATTGAAAAAATCACGATTAAGGCAATCACAGACAAGGCCGGAGTGATTCGGCCCACCTTTTACAACCATTTCCAGGATAAATATGAGCTCCTGGAGTGGATTATCCGCATGCAGGTATTAGAGCCTGCCAAGCCCTTGATTTTCGCAGGGATGGTGGATGAGGCGCTCATCCTGATCTTTACGACGGTGCAGAAGGAGAAGGCTTTCTATGAGAAGGCGGTGCGGCTGGAGGGGCAGAATTCCTTTGAGGCGATTATCCGCAAATGCATTGAGGACGTCTTGCTGGAAGTCATCCATTCGAACAGCAGGAACCGGAAGAAAGTGCACCCATGGCTGACGGCGGAGCATGTGGCGCAATATTATGCGCAGTCCATGTGCTTTGTGGTGGTAAGCTGGATTCGAAGCGGGATGGCGGTTGGGCCGAAGGAGATTACGGATATTTACAACTATATGATAACCAGGTCGATGAGCCAGGTGATAGAAGAATTGTAGATGGGGCGGAGAAAGGGAAGGTTTCGGGTTTCGGGACGCAGCTCTGGGCGGGCCAGCCCCCTCTTCTGACGGGGCAACGCTCTGGCAAACTAACTGCCAAGGGAAGCTAGGACGTTCAGGAAAGCCTTCACGCCCAAGCTTCCCTAAGCAGTGGATTTTGCCTCCGCTAAAAGCGCCCCTGAATTGTCAGCAGAGGGGGCGGGCCAGCCCAGAGCCGCTGGCATTGAAAGGCGAATGGTTTCCCATGTCTGCCGCCTTGGCTTGATGGGAACATGCAGATTTTGTTAAAAATATCAATTCTGGTTTTTCATCTAATAAGGTTACTTTTTGCTGCTCTTTGTGGTGGATTCCGTTCTGTTGCGGATTTCCACCCTTTTTTTGCGGCTCCTTACAATTCTTCCATTCTGTTTCCTCCACATAGACATTTCCCCTAAAATGTATTGGAACCTCATACAGAGCAAAAGAATTGAATCTTCCTTTTCCCCGGCTTTTTTTATATACTCATTCCCAGATAAACAACAAAAAAGGAGTGAGATGATTCATATGCGTAAATTTGGAAAAGGCGTTGTAAAGATGCGGGTGCCAATTTTCATTTTGAGCCTGCTGCTGTTAATCCCTTCGGTATTTGGAATCGTAAACACCAGGATCAATTACGATATCCTATCCTACCTGCCAAAAGATATTGAAACCATGGAAGGCCAGGACATCCTGATTGATGAATTCCAGACTGGGGCGTTCTCCATCTGCGTGGTGGAGGGGATGGAAAACCGGGAGGTGTCTGGGCTGCGGAAACAGATTGAAGGCGTAGACCATGTGAAGGCCGTAATCTGGTACGACTCTGTCGCAGATTTATCCGTGCCTATGGAAATCCTCCCAGACGACGTGCAGGACAAATTCACCAAAGGGGACTGCACCATGATGGCCATCCTGTTCGATTCTTCCATGTCCTCAGACGAGACGATGGAGGCGGTGGCCAAGATACGCACCCTGGCCGACCGGCAGTGCTTTGTCAGCGGGATGTCGGCGGTGGTTACGGACATCAAGGATATCTGCAACCAGGAGATGGTGGCATATGTGGCCATTGCAGGCGCATTGTCTTGCCTGGTGCTGGGGCTGACGATGGATTCCTTCCTGGCTCCGGTGTTCTTCCTTTTGAGCATTGGGATGGCCATTCTGTATAACTTGGGCAGCAACCTGATTTCCGGGGAAATCTGCTACATCACCCAGGCGCTGGCCGCAGTGCTGCAGCTTGGGGTGACCATGGATTACTCCATTTTCCTGTGGCACAGCTATGAGGAGAACCAAGAACGGTTCCCGGGGGATAAAAAACGGGCGATGTCCCATGCCATCTCCAATACCCTGGGGTCTGTATTGAGCAGCTCCACCACCACGGTGGCCGGGTTCGTGGCGCTTTGCTTCATGACTTTTACGCTGGGGCTGGACCTTGGGATTGTCATGGCCAAGGGCGTGTTGATTGGGGTTGTCTGCTGCGTGACGGTGCTGCCAGCCATGCTGCTGATTTTCGACAAACCCATTTCCAAGACGAAGCACCGTCCGGCAATCCCGGATTTGGGGAAGATGGCGCCGTTTATTGTGAAGCATTATAAAGTGTTCGCCCTTGCGTTCCTGGTTATTTTAGGGCCGGCGCTCTATGGGTACACCCACACGGACGTGTATTACGACTTGGCAGGGACGCTGCCGAAGGATCTGCCCAGCGTGCAGGCAAATGAAAAGCTGGATGAGACCTTCCAGATGAACACGACCCATATCCTCCTTTTGGACAGCAGCGTCTCCCCCAAGGAAGTGCGGGATATGACGGCGGAAATGGAAGGCGTGGACGGGGTTTCTTCTGTGATTGGCTTAGAATCGGTGGTAGGGGCAGCTGTCCCCTTGGAAATGATCCCGGATGATATCAAAGGGAAATTGATGAACGACAATTACCAGATGATGATGGTCAGCTCAGAGTACAAAATCGCTTCCGATGAAGTGAATGAACAAATTTCTGTCTTAAACCGCATCCTGAAAAAACATGACCCCAATGGGATGCTGATTGGGGAAGCGCCCTGCACGAAGGACTTAATCAACATTACAGACAAGGATTTCAAGGTGGTCAGCATCATTTCCATCATTGCCGTATTTTTGATTATTTTGCTTACCTTCCAGTCGGTTACGGTTCCTATTATATTGGTGTCGGTGATTGAGTTTGCGATTTTCATCAATATGGGGCTTCCGGCCTACACGGGGACTGTGCTGCCCTTTATCGCATCCGTGGTGATTGGGACCATCCAATTGGGAGCCACCGTGGATTACGCCATTTTGATGACCACCCGCTATCGGAAGGAACGGCAGCGGGGAGCCGAGAAACAGGAGGCGATTACGATTGCGCTGTCCACTTCCATTTCTTCCATTATCGGAAGCGCACTGAGCTTTTTCGCCGCAACCGTGGGCGTGGCCTTCTATTCCCGGATTGACATGATTGGCTCCTTATGCACTTTAATGTCCCGGGGGGCAATCATCAGCATGTTTGTGGCAATCTTCATATTGCCAGCCATGTTTGTGGTATTTGACGGCGTAATCTGCGCCACCAGCAGGCATTTCGGGCCAGCAAAGGAAAAAAGGGCGGAAAAAGGGGAAAGGTCTTACTCTCATTCTAATTAAAATTCAGCAGGAGGTAATAACATGAAACATTTAGAGTTAAAGAAAGCATTCAAAAATAAATACATGATCCGCGTAGCCGCAGGCGCTGTCACCATCGCAGTCTTGGGAACCAGCGCCGGAATCAGCACCTACCGGGTACAGGCAGAGCGCAGCCAGCAGAACAGTGCGGCAGAAAGCAGCGAAAGCACAGATGGCACGGAAAACACAACAAAAGACGCCTCCGGCACAGACAGCGGGTCTGGCGCAGCGGGCAGCCACAGCGAAAAAGGCGACAGCGATGCAAAAACAAGCAGCGGACAAAGCGAGGACAGCGCAAAGCAGGACGGCGAAGGGCAAAATGAAACAGATTGGGCGCAGCAGGCGTCTCTGGAAAAGGCTCTGTCTTCAGACAGAAAGGACAGGGAAGCCGGAAAAGAAGAGACAGTATACATTGTTGCAGCCCCCGATGGAAGCGCCAAAAACGTAATTGTCAGCGAATGGCTGAAAAATGAGGGGAATGCCTCCAGCCTGACAGACTCCTCTGACTTGAAGGACATCCAAAACGTGAAGGGGGAGGAAGCATTTACGCAAAATGGAGACCAGCTTACCTGGCAGGCAAATGGAAATGACATTTACTATCAAGGAACCACAGACCGAAATCTGCCGGTGACGGAAAGCGTAAGCTATTACTTAGATGGAAAGAAAATGTCCCCTTCGGATATGGCCGGGAAGAGCGGGAAGGTGAAAATTCGCTTTGACTATGAGAACCATGAGAAAACCACCCAAGTAGTGGACGGCAAAAAGCATGAGGTCTATGTCCCCTTCACAGTCCTGACCGGCATGGTGCTGCCAGAGGATTTTACAAATGTAAAGGTGACCAATGGAAAGGTGATTTCTGACGGAAACAAAAAGATGGTGGCAGGGTTTGCAATGCCTGGCCTGAAAGAGAGCCTGAAAGTGGCGGAGAGTGACCTTCCGGCAGATTTGGAAATCCCTGACTATGTGGAGGTCAGCGCAGATGTGGAGAACTTCTCCCTGGAAATGACCATGTCTGTCGTAGTCAATGATTTGCTGAACCAGGCCAGCCTGAATGAGGCTTTCGACCTAACGGATTTGGAAAAGGACATGGACGATTTGTCAGACGCCTCCCAGGAATTGGTGGATGGCAGCGCAGATTTATCCGATGGCTTGGGCACCCTAAAGGACAGCATGAAAGAATTCTCCGATGGGGCGAACACCTTAAAGAGCGGGATTGAAAGCTACACAAGCGGGGCTTCCCAGCTAAACAGCGGCATCCAGACGCTGGCCGGGTCTGCCGGCACGCTATCGGATGGGGTCTCTGCCTTAAACAGCAGCGCAGCCTCCCTGAACCAGGGCGTGGCGGAGCTTGACAAGACTTTAAAGGCAGAGATGTCCCAGCAGGAGCGGCAATCATTGGCTCAGCAGGCGGACAGCGCCATCGAACAGGCCTTCCAGGACAAAAAAAGCGGCAGCGCAGCCATAAAGAAGCAGGCAGCCTCCCTATTCTACGAAAGCCTGGCAAACGACAAAAATGCCAAATCTCAGGTGCAGGCGGGGATTGGCGCTTACACGGAATCCGTGCTGAACTCTGTGCTAAAGACCGCTTTTTCCTCTGTCGCCGCAGACACGGCCAAAAAAGACCAGATGGCGCAGTATAAGCCGCAGGTGGTGCAGGAAGTGACAAAACAAGTTGTGCAAAATGTGACGCAGCAAGTCGTGTCTGGCGTCACCGTGGCCGCACTGCAAGAGCAGCTCACCCAGGCAGCGGCAGCCCTGCAGGCAAATGGGGCGGCTCTGGATTCAGAGACCATTGCCCAGGTCTGCGCAGCCGTCAATGAAGCCGTCAATACAGAGGGAAGCCCCGCAAGGCAGCAGATTGACGCCTTAATCGCCCAGCAGGACATCAATGGGCTGGTGGCTTCCAACGTGGAAGGGCAGATGGCAGCCATAGAAGGGCAGATTGACGCAGCGCTGGCCTCCCCTGACGGGCAGGCTCAGATTCAGGCAACGGTAAATGGACTGGTATCTCAGACTGTGGCTACGGCCATGGGCTCCGATACGCTGCAGGCCGGCATGAAGCAGACGGCAGCGCAGATTGTGGAAGGGATTGCCGCCGGGGCAAAGGACACCGTAGGGGCAGCCGTTGCCGACACGGCCAAAACCGCCGCCAAGACTGCCGCAGAAACCTCCGCCCTGACTGCCGTTTCCAGCACAAAGTCACAGATTTCCAAGGCAATCAACGCCCAAGATGCCGCAAGCGGATACAGCCTGGTAACGGGCATGCAGGCGCTGAGCGAAGGAACTGGAGCCATGAGCAGCAACATGCCGGCATTGTCTGCAGGAATTTCCCAGCTGACCAACGGCGCCGCTGCACTGGCATCCAATAATGGCGCACTGACAGAAGGGGCAAGGAAGCTGTCAGACGCTGCCGGACAGATTGGCGATGGGGTGGATCAGTTAGACGATGGCTCCAAGAAGCTAATGGATGGCATGGCTCAATTTGACGAAGAGGGCATACAGAAGCTGACCGAGGCCTACCATGGGGATGTGAAGTCACTGCTGAACAGGCTAGAGGCAGTCGAGCAGGCTGGGGAATCCTACCAGACTTTCACGAAGCTGGCAAAGGACACCACAGGCTCCGTAAAATTCATCCTCCGCACGGAAGGGATTAAGGCCGAGGAAGAACCATAAGACAGGCATTTCCATAGTATTGGGGGAAAATTATGAATACAATCGAGGAATTTGTTGTGATATTAGGATTGTCCTTTGACATTTTTGCAGTAATGGAGTGCTATGGCTCCGTAATTGCAAAGATTCAGAAAAAAAAGCTTGCGGCTGCCTGCTCCCTGCTGATGCTGGGGCAGGCGGCCGCCCTGGGAATCGGAGAATCCATTTCCCTGCGCTTATTCCAGAACAGCGCCAAGACATCGGAAGCCTTCTTGGGCCAGGCAGTGGCGGCCGCCATCTTCCTGTACTTAGGCGCGCGGCTTTTGGGAAAGGCCTGGCGGAACGAGCGTATCCTGGAACACCGGGAGGATAAGCCAAACCTGGCAAAAATTGCAGGCTCTTATGCCCGCACAGTTTTATTCACATTGCTGGCGGGGCTTGCCTTTGGGCTGCTCCAAAGCAGCTTGGCGGCGCTGCTTATCATGGCAATCATTTTCTCAGCCATCGGAATGGTCTTGGGCATATATACCGGATACCGCTTAGGCTTCGAACACAAAATCAAGGCCTACCTCGCAGGAGGAATCCTTCTGGTGGCAGGGGGAATCGACGTCATCGCCACTCACTGCTTATAGCCAAAATCCGGTATATCCTGCCACCTTGCCCGGAAATAATGGGCAGCCAGCTTCGGCTTCCTGTCGCGGGTAAACACTCCTTTCTTATTGCCCTGCACCCGCAGGAGGCTCTGGCTGGTGGCAAAATCGGCGAAATTCCAGGCCTGCTCCCCCACCACGAAGCCATAGTCGTCAAACACCCGGTTGTTCATTTTGTAATAGTCCACCTGGTACTCCTCTGTGTACATGACAGGGGTCGTATCGTGCATCCCTGCCACGGTGTCTGCGCCGTATTCTGTAAAAATCACCGGCTTCCCCACTTCTTTCCAGAAATCCAGCTCCTTGCGAAGAGCCATCTCAGGCCCCTCTAAATCCGGCGCCCCAAAATACCAGCCATAATAGCGGTTCAGGCAAATGACATCGCTCAGCTGCGCCGTGCAGTCCTTCTTCGGATCTGGCATCTGCACGCTGACTAAGGTGCAGGGCCGTTTCTGGGGGTCTTGCTCCCTTGCCAAATCGTACAGAGGCTTAAAATACGCATAAGCCCCCTCTGCCGCAGAGTCTGGCTCATTGGCAATGCTCCACATCACCACACAAGCGTAGTTCTTATCCCTGGCGATTAAGTCCCGGATTACCTCCTTATGATGCTCCTGGGTCTTCACGCCGCACTCCGGGTCAAAGGTGCCTACTTTTTCGCCGCCGAAATTGGCGCCGCCGCCAAACTGCAGGTTCACGCCCACAGCCGTCGTCTCGTCAATGACCACAATCCCCTCCCGGTCGCAAAGGCGCATCATTTCCTCGCTGTAAGGGTAATGGCTGGTGCGGAAGCTGTTCGCCCCCTGCCATTTCATCAGGGAAATGTCCTTGGCATTCATAGGCAGGTTCATGCCCCGGCCATTGGGGAACGTATCCTCATGTTTTCCATAGCCTTTAAAATAAAAGGGGCGCTCGTTAATCAAGAACTTTTCCCCATCCACGCGCACCGTGCGCACCCCATATGGGAGGGTATACACATCTTCCCCAAAAGTCACCCGAATCTCATACAGGTAAGGCTTCATAGGCTGCCAGAGAATGACGTTTTCAATGGCAAGCTTCCCCTTTGCGCCGGCCTGGGAGGCCACTAAGCTGCCGCAGCGGTCATAGGCCTCCACCTTGCATTCCCCTGCGCCCTTGGCCTCCACCTCGTAATGCAAAAAGGCATGGCCATCCTGCACTTCCGGGATAATGGAAATATCTGCAATGTAATTCTGGGGCGTAGTGTAGATTCTGACAGGACGGGTAATCCCGCAGTAATTGAAAAAATCAAAATTCGGATGGTTCTGTGGCTTGCCTTCCCCCATGCCTGCGCCCACATTCCCCATCATGCCGCCCAGCATATCCGCTTTGCCGCCCACCGGCAGGGTGGTATAGTCTATCACATTGTCCACGGCAATAGTCAAAAGATGCTCCCCTTCTGTCACCTGCCCGCCCAACTCTGCCTCAAAAGGAAGGAAGCCCCCCTTATGCTCACAGATCAGCTCCCGATCCAAGTATACCCGGGCGTGATGGGTCACGGCATCGCAGCGCAGCAGGATGCGCTGCCCCTTCAGCGCAGAGGGAAGCGACACCTTCCTCTGGTAAAATACCCAGCCGTAATGATCCCGAAAGTCTGTCCCTTCCTTCAGGTCATTGT
>CAOKUK010000062.1 GCA_948472595.1 uncultured Eubacterium sp. | reverse complement strand
AGTATTCTTGTTTTTTGTTTCCTATCTGCACGGAGAAAAAGCCTTCTTTTATGCCTGCATCGTTTAGGTATTGCCTTTGCGTATACTCATCATAGTATAAGCCCAAATAGAGTGTGCGGATTTTTCCGGGTTTTCTCTGTTTGCAATGATGTACAAAAATAATTTGCGCTGTTAATTGAGCGATTCGTGAGGGTTATATTGTAAAAGCCTAATTGCTAGGATGTGTCGATAACTTATTCAAATGAGGAATTGAATTCTCTGGGATGGGCACAGAACATTCCCTATCAGACACATCAGGCCAAAGCCTACGACCCTCTTACAAACAGTATAAATATAGCGGTTGGCGATGCATTTGACTTAAGGAATGGCTACAAGCTGTCCGTAAAAGAAGATTATATTCACATCGAACACGAGGGGAAAGAATACATGCCCATGTTGCTCCGCCTGCGGATTCATTTCTTCTCAGTTTTCCCCTATGGCATGTCGATAATAAAGATAGGCGATTGTCTGACAAAGGAAGGGAGGTTTACGGAACATGTACACAGTGAAAGCGGGGACGGGCGTTTCTAGAAGTGCGAATGGAGAGCTTACCGTAGATATGGGGCAGATTCTGCGCAACATGACGGGCGTGGAGCAGGATCAGGAAAAAAAGTCCCTCATCCAGCAGCTGATAGAGCCAAAGGAAGTGGACGACAGCGAGCGGGATGCGAAAAAAGCGATGCAGATTGCCAGGAGGATTGCCCGCGGGGAGAATGTGACCCCACAGGAAAAGGCCTTCCTGATGCGCATAGACCCCAGGCTTGCCCAGATGGCGGAGCTGGCCAGGCAGCAGGGGGAACGGGTGCAGCATGCCTTGGAAAACGCCCAGTCAAAGGAAGAGCAGCAGACCATCATAACCCAAGCCTACCAGCAGGTGGCAGAATTTACAAAGGCGAACCCACAATTTGGGGAATTGGTGGGCGAGGCCATTAAGTCCGCAATCCAAAAAGCCAAAGAGCATGGGCTCCAAAAGCCTGAAATGGAGCAGCCGGCTCGATTGGCACAAGAGCCTGTTGTGGATGCCCAAGGCGCAAAGCGGCCTCAGGCAGAGACGGAGGCGCAAAGCCGGCAGGAGCGCCAGGAGCAGCCAGACCAACAGGAGAAGCTGTTGGATCAATTTTTCCCGGAGGAATGGGTTTCCATGCTGGATTGCCAAGGCTGACGCATCTATATTTGTTCTTAAGCCAATCCCCCTCTTGGGGCAAAGCGCGCCCTGTCCCAAGAGGGGGATTTCCTGCGCATTATTTTTCCAAATCCCCTGTTCATTTTCCGCAATTTATGTTATACTCAATCTTAACCGTAAGGAACCCCCAACGCATCGGCCCTTGGGCAGCATGCTTCCCTTAGATTATAAGATTATAAGGAGAATGTCAGATGATACGAAAATCTATTTCATTATCCCTATGTATTTTATTGCTTTCCAGCGCCATGTTCTGCGGCTGTTCCGGCGAAAGCGCCACAGCCGGCAACGCCCCGGTTGACAGCCCAGTGGCCGCAAAGGCTTCCGGGGCGGAAAAATCAAAGTCTGCGGCAAGCGCGTCCCAGTCTGGGAAATCCGCAAAATCTTCCAAATCCACAACATCCGGGAAGTCTGCAATGACTGCAAAGACCCGCAGCAACAAGCCCAAGGTGTTGACTCCGGAAGCTTCCGGGACGGATGTCCATGAGAACGAATACGCCATCATTGATACTTCCAACGCCAAAGAGGGCTACTTCATGGTGCAGTACTTAGGCTCCAACCATAAGGTGAAGCTCCGCGTCATAGGCCCCAATGAGAGCGAGTATTTTTACTTGCTTTCCGGCCCCAATATATACGAAACCTTCCCGCTTCCCTGCGGTGACGGCACCTATGAGCTGCAGATTTTGGAGAATGTCTCTGGCGACAGGTATGCCATTGCATTTTCCACAACGGTAGAGGTGGCTTTGAAGGATAAGCTCAAGCCCTTCCTCTATCCCAGCCAGTATGTGGATTTCAATAAGGATTCCCAGGCTGTGAAGCTTGGCAAGGAGCTGGCCAAGGATTTAACCTCTGACCTGGAAGTGATAGAAAGCGTCTACCACTACATCACCTCCAAGATAACCTATGACGATGAAAAAGCCGCAACCGTGACATACGGCTACCTGCCGGATGTGGATGAGACTTTAAAGACCGGGACAGGCATCTGCTTTGACTATGCCTCTGTCATGACGGCAATCCTGCGCTCCCAGGGCATCCCTACCAAATTGGAGGTGGGCTATTCCGGCGATGCGTACCATGCCTGGATCAGCACTTATGTCAAGGATGTGGGCTGGATTGACAAGATTATTGAATTTGACGGGAAATCCTGGACCTTGATGGATCCTACGCTGGCAGCCAACAATTCCAATACAGCCGTAGGCCAGTACATCGGCGACGGTTCCAAATATGTGGTAAAATATTCATATTAATATCCCCTGCTTTTGCCGTGGGGGAGAAGAAAGGAGATTTCTATGGGCGACAAAAAAATAGCGCCGCTTTCCAACAAAGAAGCCGCTGCCTTCTGCTCGCAGATGGCCATGATTCTGAAGTCTGGCATCTCGTCGATTGAAGGGGTCAGCATCATGTTGGAGGACGCCAAGGATGCGGGGGAGAAGGCCCTGCTCTCGCAGATTTATGATTCCCTGATGCAGACGGGCATGTTCTATGAATCCCTGGAGGAGACGGGGGCATTTCCCAGCTACTTGCTGCAGATGGTGCAGATTGGGGAGCAGACGGGCAGGCTGGACGAGGTCATGAATTCCCTTGCGGAATATTATGAGAAAGAGGCGAACCTGGCGCAGACAGTGAAGAATGCCATTACATACCCTTTAATCATGATTGTGATGATGATTCTGGTCATCCTGGTATTGGTGACAAAGGTCATGCCGGTGTTCAACCAGGTGTTCCGCCAATTAGGCAGTGAAATGACAGGCGTTTCCCGAGCCATCTTAAGCATCGGGGAATTTATGAACCAGTATTCCTTTGTGTTTATCGGCGTGTTTGTCCTGATAATTGCCGGAGCCGTTTACCTTGTGAAGTCTGCCAAGGGGCAGGGCTTCTTCCGTTCCCTTGCGAACCGCTTTACGGCCACCAGAGCCCTTTCGGAGCGGATTGCGGCTTATCGGTTTTCCAGCGGCATGGCGCTGACCTTAAGCAGCGGGCTTACGCCGGAGGAATGCCTGAACCTTACGGCAGGGCTGATTGAGCAGGCCGGCTTCCAGGGCAAGCTGGAGAAATGCCGCAAGGAGGTGGCGGAAGGGGAAGACCTCTGCAATTCCCTTTTGGAGAATGGGATATTTTCCGGCGTCTATGCGAGGATGGCTTCCATTGGCTCCCGGACAGGGTTCCTCGATGAAGTCATGCGCCAGATTGCCGGGCAGTATGAAGATGATATTGACACTCGGATTGCCGGGATTATTGCCACGATAGAGCCTACGCTGGTCATTATCCTTTCTGTGATTGTGGGCATTATCCTGTTGTCCGTCATGCTGCCCCTTATGGGCATTATGTCAGGGCTGTAAGCCAAAAGGGGGGTTTGGATGAGACATCGGTTTGTAAGCGAAAAGAGCAGTTCTTATTTAAAAAACCTTTTGGTTTCGCTGGGCATTTTTGCGGCAGTCTTCTTGGCCTTCTGGCTGGCGGTGTCATCCGTTTCCTCCAGGACGGACGAGGAGGAGATGCGTACCTTAGAGACGGCTGTGATGCGCGGGATTACCCATTGCTATGCCATAGAAGGGACTTACCCAGACAGCTTGGCGTACCTAAAGGAGAATTACGGGCTGATTTACGATGAGGACCACTACTTTATTGACTATCAGCCCTTGGGATCTAATTTAATGCCAGATGTGTCCATTATCCGAAGGGAGAATTGACCTATCTTAGTGAGAAGGAGACTAACCAATGAAATTTCGTACCCAACATAGGCATGTGATAGATGTTACATTCCCCATAGCGGTATTCTTTGTGTTTGCGGCCTCTTCCCTTGCCGTTCTGATGCTGGCTGCCAATATTTACAGCGGCCAGACGGCGGACGCCAACAATAACTACATGGCGCGCACCTCCTTGTCCTATGTGAATGAAAAAATCCGCCAGAATGACACGATGGGCGGGATTTACATCCAGACAGTGGAAGGGAGTGACTGCCTGGTCATGGAAAATCAGGTTGCGGGCGTTTCCTACAGCACGTATATTTATCAGTATGGGGGGAAACTCAAAGAGCTTTTTATCCGGGAAGGGGTGGATGTCCGGCTGCAGGATGGGCAGGACATTATGGAAGTGCAGGAATTTTCCGTGGAGGGAATCGGGGAAGGGCTGTTCCGGCTGACGTCTGTGGATGCGGATGGGAATGAGACTAGCCTGATTGCGTCAGAAAGGAGTGCTTCATGAAACGTTCATCGAATAGCCATTCCAGCCTGTTCCTAATGGAGATGATGGTGGCCATCATGCTTTTTTCCTTGGCAAGCGCAGTGTGCCTTCGGATGTTCGCCACATGCCACCAGATTGGCGAAGACACGAAGGACTTGAATATGGCAGTCTATCAGGCGGGAAATGCCGCTGAACTGCTGCGGGACGCAGTGAAGGCTGCGGGAGGGGAAGGCGCAGCTTTTCCAGAGTGCATCCTGGCGGAATACCCGCAGGCCGTGGCTGAGGGCGCAAGCCTTTTGGTCTATTACGATGCGGACTGGAAGGCATGCCAGGAAGGGAAAGGAGCCCATTGCATGGAGATTGTGCAGGGGCAGGAGGAGGGCCTCTCCCTCTATGATATCCATGTCCGGAATATGGATGGCAAGGAAGGGGACGTCTATGCGCTCCCGCTGAAACTACACCAGCCGCAACGGCCATAATGCAAGGAGTCCGCAATATGAAGAAAAAGAGTTTGCCTATTACAAATATTGGAACAATATCACTGATGATGATTTTTATCGTTCTCTGCATGGTCACTTTTGCCGCCTTGTCCCTGTCGTCGGCGGTCAGCGATTCCCGTTCCGGGCAGAAAATGTCTGCGCACACGGAGGAATACTATGCCGCCTCGAACCAGGCGGAGGAAATCCTGGCTGGGATGGATGGGGTTTTCTCTGACGCTTATGGCAAGGCGCAGGATGCAGGGGAATATTTCAAGCTGGTGTCTGAGGCCATGCCGGAAGTGGCCGCATCGGAGGAAAAGGACGGGCGGCTTGAGGTGAGCTACCAGGTGGACGTCAACAGCTCCCAGGCCATCCAGGTGCGGCTTGCCGTGCTGTCCCCACAGCAGGTCCAGGAGGAGGGGGGCGGCGCATTTTATAAGATCCTTTCCTGGCAGGAAATCCAGACCACGGAGTGGGAAGGGGACAATTCACTCAAATTAATACGGTAGTGCAAGGAGGGACTACGAATATGGATTTAAGCGCAATAGAGTTACTGAAGGAAGCCGTCCAGTCAGGGGCTTCCGACTTGTTTATCGTTACCGGCCTTTCTGCCTCTGTCCGGCTGAACGGGAAGATTGTGCAGATTAGCACCGACCCGCTGAAGCCGGGGGATACGGACGCCCTGATTACCCAGATATACGAGCTGGCCAATCACAGGGCGATGGATGGCCTGCATCTGTCAGGCGACGACGACTTCTCTTTTGCTGTGGCAGGCCTGTCCCGCTTCCGCGCCAGCGCCTACAAGCAGCGCAATACGCTTTCCATTGTAATCCGCGTGATTACTTTTGAGCTGCCGGATCCGGCACAGCTGGGCATCCCGGATAAGATTATTGAGTTTGCCAGGTTCCCGAAGGGGATGGTGCTGATTACGGGCTCTGCCGGGAGCGGGAAGTCTACCTCCCTGGCCTGCATCATTGATTATATCAACCAGCATTATAACAAGCATATCATCACCCTGGAGGATCCGTTGGAGTTTTTGCACCGCCACAGCCAGAGCATTGTGAGCCAGCGCGAGATTAATGTGGATACAGAGAGCTATGTGACGGCATTGCGGGCGGCATTGCGGCAGAGCCCGGACGTGATTTTGCTGGGCGAGATGCGCGACTATGAGACCATCCAGGTGGCCATGACCGCTGCGGAGACGGGGCATTTGCTGTTTTCCACCCTGCATACGGTGGGGGCGGCCAATACCATTGACCGTATCATTGACGTGTTCCCGCCCAACCAGCAGAGCCAGATTGCGGTGCAGCTGTCCATGGTGCTGCAGGCCGTGGTGTCCCAGCAGCTGGTGCCTTCCGTGGATGGGACCATGGTGCCGGCTTTTGAGATTATGACAGTGACCCCGGCTATTCGGAACATGATAAGGGAAAATAAAATCCCGCAGCTGGAAGGGGTATTGTACTCCTCCGCAAATGCGGACATGGTGTCCATGGACATGAGCCTTTTGAACCTCTATAATGGCGGGAGGATTACGAAGGATACGGCCTTGGCCTTTGCCACGAATCCCGAGATGCTGAAAAAGCGGCTGCGGTAAGAAAGAGGGGTGCGATGGGAAAATCAGAGGAAGTGCGCATGACTTATTCTGGGGTCATTCCGCAAAAGGGCGGAGGGAAAATTGCCAGGGTAGTGTTTGAGAGGGGGAAGGATATGGCAGAAGGCGTCGTGCCCTCTGGGAAGATTGCGAAATCTTCCGGGTTCACGGCAGAAGAAGTGGCGCAGCTTGAAGCCTACCTGAAGCTGAATGGGGAAGGGATTATGGAAAAGGCCAGGAAGGTGCAGCCTCTCCGAAATTGGCTGACAGATAAAAAGTGAAGGGGTTTGGGAAGATATTTAACCGCCGCAGCAATAACGCATAAAGCAGTTCCGAAAAAGCCAATGGCAAATGTTTGCGCAGTGAGCGGATTGGCGCCGAAATAAAAATTTTAAAAAATCAGTTTGTCTAAATATCTAAGGGCAAGCTGATTTTTTTATATGCTGAAATGGCTATGGAGCTTCTTTTTTTGAATAGTACAACAGCGTTTTGAATATTCCATGGAATAAGCGGCATGGGAAAAGGTATAATTGGATTAATTCACAAGGCAGTAACACCATGAAAAATGGTGGGAGTGATTAGCAACTGTAAACGAACAGAAAAGGAGGAAGAAATGGTGAAAGCACGGAAATGGTTGGGAAAGGGAATGGTCAAACGAGCGCTGGCATGTTTGCTTGCCGCAGCTCTGGTGGCGCCATCGGCAGGCAGCGTGCCCATAAAGGCAGCAGAGCCGGCGCAGGAGGAACAGCCGCATTTGACGACTTGGGTGGAGAAGAACAAGCGGGCGCCAATGGTATGGAGCACAATCCAGTATGGGGGGAACGCCAGGAATTATTCCAGGATTATTAAGAACATAGACTGGCTTGCAGAGAACTGGACGCAGTATGGGTATAATTACGCCGTATTAGACGGCTGGCTGGCGCAGGCAAACGATGGCTCCACAGCGCCGTGGGGATCTTACCATTACAATCAGAATGGGTATCTGATTTCCCCATATAAGCAGTGGGAAGAAGAAGGCGGCAGCTATGAGAGCTTTGCGAAATACTGCTTGGAGCGCGGCATCACGCCGGGGGTTTATTACAACCCCATGTGGGTGTATAAAAGGACGGTCAACGATGTGGACGAAGAAGGCAACCCGAATAATATCAATCCTACCGTGGTAGGGACGGATATTCCATTGAGGGACATTATCAATACCGGCGACAGCCCGATTGGGACCAGCGAGGGCAGGGATGGGAAGGACAAGGCGGATTTCCAAAGCTGGTATTATGTAGATCCGAATAAAGAAGGCGCCAAGGAGTACATGCAGGGCATGATTAAGTACTTTAAGGACATGGGATATGGCTTTATGAAAATAGACTTTATCCGCCAGGGGCATTATTTCTATGGGCAGGAAGCGATGGAAAAATGCTACCGCTGGTGGAGGGAAGCGGCAGGCGATGACTTTATCCTTTCCTTAGCCAATGCGCGTCAGGTCAATTACATGGAAGCGGAGGCAGAATATGTGGATTTGAACCGTATTTCTGCCGACACGAATGGCTGGAAGCGGCTTTGCGAGGAAAACAGGGGCAGGGTGCAAAGAAGCGAGTGGGATACGATGCGCAATGGCTTTGACGCCTATAATTATTTTTCCGACCGGGGCGGGGAAGGCCCGAAATCCGGCGCCGTTATCTTAGATGGCGACCACACTAGGACGAACCAGCTTACGGCGGATGAGACGAAGTTTTCCATTTCCCTGAAGGTGTTGGGCGGCGGCGGAATCCAAATGAGCGACACCGTGGAAAACAGCGTCAGCGATGCTGTAGGCGGGGCGAAGCCCTGGGCATTCCAGAACCAGGATATGATTGATTTGGTGAAAGAAGGGTTTTTTGCAAAGCCTTTGAAGGCTTATGAGCGGCGGGACGTCACGCAGCGAGGGACTTACAGCGTCACAGAACAGACTTATGAGCCGAAGACCCAGATGTATGCTGGGAAGGCGCAGAATGGCGATTGGGTGGTGGGGTTGTTCAATCGGGAAGATACCGCCCAGACCCGCGCCATTGACTTTAAGGAAGACTTAGGGGAAGACGGCGTCTTCCAGGCAACGGATCTCTGGGAGCATAAGGTGGTCGGCAACGGATTAGAAGGATGGAGCGAGGAACTGCCTGCCCATGCCTGCCGCGTGCTGCGCTTGAAAAAAGCGGATTATGTGAAGCTAAGCGAATCTTCCCTTGCGTTGAGCATCCACAGGGAAGAGGGGACAGGCAGCCATCTTCTTGCGGCGACTGTTTTTTCTGAAGATGAGAGCAAAGCGGAAGTCCGTTGGACAAGTTCCGATACGAACGTGGTTACCGTAGAAAACGGCATGGTGACGGCAGTCGGGACAGGTACTGCAGTGATTACGGCAGCCAGCGCGGCAGATCCGGAATTGAAAGCGGAGTGCACGGTAAGGGTGACAGACGCCCAGCAGACACTGGAAAAGATTACGCTGTCTGAAACAGAGGCGGAATTGAACGTTGGGATGGAGCTTGTCTTGTCAGCCGCATTAGAGCCGGAATATGCCGGGATTAAAGAGGTGGCCTGGAGCAGCAGCAAGCCTGCCGTGGCTTCCGTGGAAGAGGGGAAAGTTACGGCGCTGTCCCTTGGGGAAACCAGGATTCGCTGCAGCAGCGCAGCAAACGGCAGCATATATGGCGAATGTTTGGTAAAGGTGACGCCCAACAGTAAGGAGTATGGGGAAATCATTGGTGTTTCCTTAGATAAAAACGCAGTAAGCGCGCTTCCCGGAAAATCCGTCCCCTTGCATGCCAGCTTAATCAATGTGGAAGAAGATTCCGAACTGGTGTGGAAGAGCCTGGATGAGAACGTGGCGACGGTGGATGACAAAGGGAATGTGAAAATCACTGGCACAGGCGTTACAACTGTCCAGGTACGGGTGAAGGGGCAGGGAAGCTATGGAGCCTCCTGTATCGTATACGGAGCATCGGAAGACGCTTCCTATGAAACAGAGCAATCCAAAGGCCACAAGAAGAATGGGACGTCTGCCAAGACGAACAAGAATAATTTCTCCAACAAAGCAGGCACAGGGAATATTGGGAACAGCGCTACCAGCAATTTCCTGCTGATGGATGTGGAAGCAGCAGAGGCAGGGGCTTATAATTTTGGCTTGTACTATGCCCAGAACAAAGAAGATACGCAGGATACCGGAAAGGTAGAAGGCGGGGCGAGCCGCAGCGTCTATGTGACGGCGGACGGCGGCGCCACTTCCAAGTACCTGATTCTCCAGGGAACGATTGCCAATAACTTCAATACCCCGGAACAGGAGCCGGCAAGCGTCACGATTAACTTGCAGCAAGGGACGAATGAGCTGAAGCTTTACAATCCGGAAGGATGGTGCTCCGATTTGGATAAGGTCAGCATCACAAAATCCTTTGGGCTGACAGGCGTAACGGGGAATGTCCAGGAAGTGAGGAACGGCGGGAAAACCTTCCTTTTAAAAGAAACGGTAATCTCCGGCACGCAAGAAGATTTGGCAGATTACGGCGTGGCCAGCAGCTATACGGTTTACCATGAGGGGAAGGCGATAGAAACGGAAGAAGTGGAAGGCCAGACAGGCGCATCTCCGGCGCAGAGCAGCGGCGGGCGGGCCAAGATGAATGGCTTTGTGTTCCAGAGAGATTACACAACGGATGCAATCAACGCCAGCGCATGGACTGAGCCTGGAAATTACACCGTTGTATTTACGGCAGAGAAAAATGGCGTAAAGGTGGAGAGCCAGCCAGTATTCTTAATGCGTATCCTTACGGAAGAAGAGGAGGCATGGAAGGAGCTTGCAGACGCTGCAAAGCAGGCGAAGGCGGAAGCTGAGGAAGCGAAACGGAAAGCGGAAGAAGCCCAGGCAGCCGCAGAGAAAGCGAAGACAGAGGCGGAAGCAGCCAAAGCAGAAGCAGAAACCGTGAAAGCGGGTGCAGAAGCTGCGAAAGCCGAAGCGGAGCGTGCAAAAGCAGAGTCTGAGGCAGCCAAGGAAGCCGCCCAGGCAGCCCAGGAAGAGGCAAAAGCGGCTCAGGCAGGGGCGGCTGAGGCAGCCAAAGAAGCAGAGGAAAAGCGCAAAGCGGCCGAAGCAGCCCAGGCAGCGGCAGAACAGGCGAAACGGGAAGCGGAAGCAATCCGAGCCCAGGCAGGGGAAGAGAGCGAAGCGGCCAAAGCGGCGGCAAAAGAGGCAGAAGAGAAATTGGAAGCAGCCGAAGCGGCCAAGACGGCGGCAGAACAGGCCAAAACGGCAGCCGAAACGGCAGAAGCAGAGGCGGCAAAGGCCAAGGCGGAAGCCGAAGCGGCAAAGCAAGAGGCTAATGCGGCTGTTGTGGAGGCAAACAAGAAGCTAGAAGCAGTCGAGACGGCGGCGACGCAGGTGGAAATAGCCAGACAGGAAGCGGAAGCGGCGAAAAAAGCTGCAGAAACGATGCAGAAAGCTGCAGAAACAGAACGGAAGGCGGCAGAACAGGCCAAAATAGCAGCCGAGGCAGCCCAGGCAGCGGCTGAGGCAGAGCGTCAGGCAGTAGAGCAGGCCAAGGCAGCGGCCGAGGCAGAGCGCATGGCAGCCGAGGAAGCGAAAAAGAAGGCGGAAGAAGAGCGCCAGGCAGCGGAAGAAGCCAGAAAGAAAGCCGAAGAAGAGCGCCAGGCAGCGGAAGCGGCCAAGAAGGCGGCAGCCGCAGCCTTAGAGGAAGCGAAGAAGGCAA